>NZ_CP133152.1:1500000-1633160 GCF_036488675.1 Sinorhizobium chiapasense | reverse complement strand
CGCCATCTCCGGAAAACTGCGCAAAATTCGACAATAGGAACCAATCTGCGCAGTTATACTATGCGCCGATTCGTTGCCAATTTACAAACGCTTAACAAAAAGCTCTTTTATCCCGCCCGAGCGTCGCAGTTTTATGAATTTCACTGTTCAACAGTTGTCCGCGGACAACTTTTTTGAGCGGCATCTCGATGCGGTTGTCCGCGGACAACCAGACCGCTGCCGCGGTGCCCGTGGCGCACCCGCAAGTCGCCGGCGGCGTCAATTGACGCGGACAACAGCCCAGCGCCGTGGCGAGCGCAAACTATGGCACGGCTCCGTATGAGCCAGTCGGAGTGCTTCCGATCGGGCGCGGGCAGGGGAGGCTGGCGGCGCGAACGGCGGGGCGGCGATAGCTTGCCGGTTTGAGTGGTGGCAGGGCCGTTGCCACGAAGGCCAATGTAACACTTTGAATTTGCTCAGTTCCTATCCCAAGAGTGAAGCTCGATCGCACATCTTTTCCATCCGCGAGGTGCGGACTTAGCCATGATTCCACATGAGGTCGAACCCATCTGGAGCAGCTGATCAGCGGCTGGAGAGTAGGCGTGTTAGAACATAAAATTAGTAGACTATTGACAGGCTGCCGGATTGTGGCAGGATTGCGTCTGAAAACGCGAACAGGGAAGGGCGCTCAATGTTCTATCTCGGCGGAATGACACTTGGCTATTTCGAGCCGCCGGTGTCGAAGGCGGTGATGCGCAACGAAAAGGCCGCTTGCAATGTCGCCCGCGGCGACGTTTCGGCGGAGCGCGAACGGGAGCAGGAACAGGAATGGGCGCGTGCGTTCCTGACGCCTTGGCATCTCTTCTACTAAACGCACTGTCCTTTAGGAGTGGGCAGGGCGTGACGCGACTCCGCATCTCGGCTTGCGAAGACGGCATCGCGTCTCGGCACCGGCGGCGATCCCTTCGATCGTTCTCCGCTGGCCGGGCCATCTTAACACTTTGATCGTGTAGCATCCCACGAGGAAAACCGGCGGACATCCTCAGCAGGACTGTTGCCGCGGCGGGAAATGTTTAAGGTACGGGGTCAGTCACCAGCCGAGGATCCCGCCATTCCCAACGATCGTTCTTCCCACGAGGAAAACCGGGCAGAGCAGCCGCTCTCCCTGCACCAGCGGATTCTCAGCGACGTCGAGGGGCACATTCTGTCCGGCGACTGGCCGCCGGGACATCGTATTCCCTTCGAGCACGAGTTGACGGAGCAATACGGTTGCTCGCGCATGACCGTGAACAAGGCGCTGACCGAGCTCGTCAAGAAAGGATTGATCGAGCGCCGGCGAAAATCCGGCAGCTATGTCACCTTTCCGCACGTCCAGTCCGCGGTCATGGAAATCCACGACGTCAAGCTCGAGGTGCAGTCGCGCGGCCTCGAATACGACTATCGTCTCGACGAGCGGCATGTCCGCAAGGCCGGTGCCGACGATTCGGGACGCATAGACCTGCCGTCCTCGGCGCGGCTGCTCGAAATCACCTGCCGGCATCTGGCGAGCGGCCGGCCCTTTTGCTTGGAGGAGCGGCTGATCAACCTTTCAGCGGTGCCCGAGGCTGAAGCGGAATCGTTCGAGGCCGTCGCGCCCGGTTCCTGGCTGCTCGGCAAGGTGCCGTGGAGTACCGCCGAGCATCGCATCCGGGCCGTGGCGGCGAGCCGCCAGGCCGCGCAAGCCCTCGGCGTCGCGGTCGGTTCGCCCTGCCTCGTTATCGAGCGACGGACCTGGAGCGGCGGTGCGCCGGTTACCAGCGTTCGGCTGACCTACCCCGGCGACCGCCACGAACTGGTCGCGGAATTTGCGCCGAGCGCGATCGGGTAGATAGCGCGACAGAGGGCGAATGCGCGGCAGTCCTTTCTGCCGCAGCACGCGGCGCGTGCTTTCGCCGTCTACAGCGTCGCGCGGTAGCACTTTGAATCGCGGCATGTTTTGTCCTCAAATCGGCTCCGATTCAAGAAAGCGAGCAGTAGGCCCGCGACCTTTTCTTAAGATCGTCAATCTCAGCCTTGCGTAGCGACGGGCACGGGTGCACCCTTGCTAGAGCCTTGACCTCGCGGGGGAGGACGCGAGGCGGAAAACCGCGCACACTTTTCCTTATCCCGCTCTGGAAACGTGTCATCGTGACAGGAGGATCGCCGATGCGCTGCTTCACGGTACTTGGGCCTTCGCAGACTGGAAAATCCACGCTCGTGGAAAAGCTCGGTCTGCTCGAAGGCCAGTCAAGAAAATCCGCCTCTCCCTACGGTTTGAGCCTGACGGAGTTCGAATTCGGAAACGAAGAGTGGTGTGCGCTGGACACACCTGGGACCAACGAGGCGCTGGCGCATGCGCAGGATGCGTTGCTCGCCAGCGATGCCTGCGTGCTCTGCGTTTCGCCGGCACCGGAGGAGGCCGTGCTCGCTGCGCCCTATCTCAAGGCGATCGAGGCGTCGGGGACGCCCTGCATCCTTTTCGTCAACCGCATGGACGAGCCGAGAGGGCGGCTGAGGGACGTCGTCGCCGCTCTCCAGGACTATTCCAGCCACCCTTTCGTCCTCAGGCAGATTCCGATCCGCGATGGTGACCGGATCATCGGCAGTTGCGACCTGATTTCCGAGCGCGCCTGGCGCTACCGGGAAGGCCAGACGTCGGCGCTTTTCGAGCTCCCCGAAAGCGTCGTCGAGCGCGAACACGAGGCGCGCACCGAACTGCTGGAGCATCTTTCCGAATTCGATGACTGGCTGCTCGAAGAACTGATCGAGGATCGCGAGCCGGCGAGCGACGCAATCTATGCCATCTCGACGCGGATCTTGAGCGAAAACAAGATCATCCCGGTGCTGGTCGGCGCGGCAAGCCACAGCAACGGCATTCTGCGGCTGATGAAGGCGCTTCGTCACGACGCACCGCGGGTGGAGGCGCTCAGAAAACGCCTTGCCGCGGCCGGCGGCATCGCCGATGCGACGCTTTCCGCCGTCAGCTTTCACGCCCATCATCGCCCGAGCGTCGGCAAGACCGTGCTTGTTCGCGCGCTCGAAAACGGCGTGAAGCAGGGGGCCATGCTCGGCGGCTCCGGGCTCGGGGCCTTGCAGGATCCGGCGAACGGCCGCCCGCTGGCATCGGCGACACCGGCGCCCGGTCAGGTTTTCGCCGCCGTGAAATCCGATCACCTCGTCGTACCGTCGCTGTTGACGGCCAATGCCACCGTGGCACCGCCGGAATGGACGGTTCCGCCGACGCCGATGATGGAGCGGATCCTGGTGCCGGAGAGCGAGCGCGACGAGACCAAGCTTTCCGAAACACTCGCCAAGCTCTCCGAAACCGATCGCGGCCTGAAGGTCATGCAGGAGGAGGGGACCGGCGCGCAATTGGTCTGCGCGCAGGGGCCGGTGCACCTGCGCGACCTGTGCCGGACACTCTCCGATGTCTTTCACGTCGGGGTCAGCGAGCAAGCGCCGAGTCCGATCTATCGCGAGACGATCTCGAAGTCGTCTGACGTGCATTATCGTCACCGCAAGCAGACCGGCGGCGCCGGCCAGTTTGCGGATGTGAAGCTCAGTGTTCACCCCAATGAACGCGGCGGCGGATTCACCTTTGCCGAGACCGTCAAGGGCGGCGCCGTTCCGAGAAACTTCATACCGGCGGTCGAAGCAGGGGCGCGCGAAGCGATGGACAAAGGCCCGCTCGGCTTCAAAGTCATCGACGTCGGCGTGATGCTGACCGACGGCCAACATCACTCCGTCGACAGCTCGGAATACGCGTTCCGCACCGCCGGAAAGATGGGCGTCCGCCAGGCCCTGTCACAGGCCTCGGCCGTGCTGATGCAGCCGATCTTCCGCGTGGAGTTTCATATCCCCTCGATCTATTCGGGCAGCCTCGTGCCGATCGTTTCGACGCTGAAAGGCCAGGTTCTCGGTTTCGACCGGGACGAAGGGGCGAAGGGATGGGATATCTTCCGCGCCCTGATCCCAGGCGCCGCGCTTGACGACCTGGCGCGCTCGCTGAGATCCGCCACACAGGGGATCGGCTACTTCTCCAAGAGCTTCGATCATTTCGAGGAGCTCTACGGCAAGGAAGCACAGAGCGTGATCACGGCGCATGGGGCGCACGCGAACGAACACTGAGCGAAACCTTGGCCCTACAGCGCCGCGCGTCTTCTCGGACGCGCAAAGACACCTTGCTGCATGTCTTTGTCCTTGAATCGAGGTCGATCTAAGGAGACCTGCAGTAGGACCCGCTGCCGAGAGCGGCAGCCTCGCACGCGCCTCAGACCACGAAATCGAAGCGGCCGAATTTGCCGTCGGCCGTGTTGCGGATATCGAGTAGCAGCGCATCCGAATAGAGCCCGTCGCGCGCATTGCCCGGTTCGTTCGGAAAGAAAAGCTGCGTCGTGAGCAGCCCACCGCCACGGCGCTGCACGCGAAGATGATAGTGCCGGGTCCTGCCGCTGTAACGCGCGGGGACGATCGTGGCGAACCACCAGCGGCCGTTTGCATCGGTGAACTGGTGCGCGCGCAGCCGAAAACCGCTGGTGTCGTACGCGCCCGTTTCGTCGGCATGCCAGATCTCGACAAGGCTGTTGGCGAGCGGCCGGCAGTCGGCGTCGAGGACGTAGCCGGCAAGCGTGATGCGCTCGCCCTCGGGGGAATCGGCAAAGAGTTCGTGACGCAGGGGCGCGTCGGGCTTGTAGAAGGGACCGGCCGTGCGCGCGAGGGTCAGGTCGCGATCACTGCCGCAGGCGGGCGTCGGCGGCAGGGCGCGCCGCTGCGCGGCGGCCCGGCGGAGGTTGACGATGGGCAAGGCCGGGATTGCCAGAAAAGCGGTCAGCAGAGAACGTCGCGTTGGAAGCATGGCCGGCTCCTTTCACGCCTCTACAGCGCCGCGCGTTCTATCAGACGCGCAATGGACGCTGTAGCACTTTCTTTGCCGCATGTTTTATCCTTAAATGGCTAGGATTTAAGGAAACATGCAGTGTTCGGTGCGGCCCCGGTGCTTCGAGTAAGGAGCGTTTGTGAAGCTGCGCCCGTCGATCGACGTTAGCACGTAATCGACGGGCGCAGCTTCACAAAGCGGTCATCGCCTCACGCGTCCTTTTCGGACGCGCGGAGATTGTCTACTCGGCGGCAACGACCCGACGGCGACGGCCGATCGTTGCCTGGGTAACCAGGAATGCTCCAAGGGCGCAAAGCGCGATGCCGGCCGCCATCGGCAGCGCAGTGCCGTCGAAGAAGATGCTGGTGATGACCATCGCCACGGCCGAGGTCACGAAATGCAGCGTTCCCATCAGCGCCGAAGCGGTGCCGGCGATTTCGCCGTGGTCCTCGAGCGCCAGCACCGACGATGTCGGGATGACGAGACCGAGAACGCCGTAGCCGACGAAGAGGAAGGCCGCCATGACCGGCAGCTGATTGATGCCGAGGCTCATGACGACGAACATGCTGACCATGGTCAACGCGAACATCGTCACCGCCATCCGCATCAGCCGGACGAGGCCGAAGCGTTCGCCGAGCCAGCCGGTCGCCTGCGACACCGCGAAGAACGAAACGGCGTTGATCGAGAAGGCGAAGCTGTATTGCGTCGGCGTCAGGCCGTAGTGGTCGATCAGCACGAAGGGCGAGTTCGCGAGATAGACGAGGAAGCTCGAGATGCCGAGGCCGCCGATGAAGGTCAGCGTCAGGAAGTTGCGGTCGCCAAGAAGGAGCCGATAGGCGGCGATCGCGCTGCCGATGGTGCTGTCCGAGCGGTGCTCTTTCGGCCGGGTCTCCTTGAGCTGCGTCGAAAGCAGGACCAGACCGATTGCCGCGGCGATCATCACCGCATAGAAGACGCCGCGCCAGCCGTAGAATTCGATCACGGCGCTGCCGGTCAGCGGCGCGAGGATCGGCGAAATGCTGAACACGAGCATGAGCAGTGACATGAGCCGCGCCGCCTGGACGCCGGTGTGCATGTCGCGCACGACCGCGCGGGGAATGACCATGCCGGCGGCACCGCCGATGCCCTGAAGGAAGCGGAATGCAATGAGGGTTTCGATGTCGCTCGCGACCGCGCAGCCGATGCTCGCGAGCGTGAAAAGCCCGATACCGAGATAGAGCGGCGCCTTGCGGCCCCAGATGTCCGAAAGCGGTCCGTAGACAAGCTGGGACAGCGCGAAGGAGATGAAGAAGGAGAGCAGGCTCAGTTGCACGATGTTGTTTGCAGCGCCGAGATCCTTGCCGATCGAGGGCAGGGCCGGAAGGTACATGTCGATCGCAAACGGCCCGATGGCCGACAAAAGACCGAGAATAATCGCCGTGCGTAGAAATGAGGCCGTCATGATGATGTTCTTTCAGAAACCGCGAAGGCAGAGCCGGATGTACCTGCCGGCCCATCGCTGTCGCTAAAGGTTGAAACGGAAAAGCGGCCGCCGGACAGGCAGGATGCGGCTTGGGAGGATCGCATCTGCCCGCGACTGCTCGTGTCTAACAAATTGGACACGCGTGTAAACTTAGACACCATTGTCTAATTCGTCAACACGTCCTATTTTCAAGGCATGAAAAAACCGAAAGCGCCGCAACCGAAACTAGGCGGCCCCACTCAGAAAGGCCAATGCGCCAAACGCGTCTCGATATTGGACGCCGCTGCCGAAGTATTTTGCCGGGAGGGTTTTGCCGGCGCCAGCATCGACGAAATCGCGATGGAAGCCTGCGTCTCGCGCCAGACCGTCTACAATCACTACCGGGAGAAAGAGACGCTGTTCATGGCGGTCGTTCAAGACATCCTGGACCGTGCCAATGCCGCGCTGTTTGCGATCCTCGCGACCTTTCCCGACAACGGCGCCAATCTCGAAGACGACCTGACCGCCTTTGCCGTCCGCCTCAACAAGAACTGCGTGTGCAATCACGACGGAAAGTTCATCCGCAAGCTGGTGCAGACGGAGGGCGAGCGTTATCCGCATCTCTTCGAGATCTGGCGCCAGCAGGGACCGGGCAAGATCGGAACGGCGTTGGCGGCGCTCTTTGCCCGGCTGTCGCACGTCGCGCGGCTCGATATCGACGACTTCGACCTTGCCGCCAAGCAGTTCCTCGCCCTGGTCAATGCCGATCTGCAGATGACCAGCTTCTTTGGCGGAACGCCGACGGACGAGGAACTCGAGAAGTCCGCGCGGGCGGCCGTGCGCACCTTCCTGCGCGCCTATGGCAGACCGGCGGTTCGAAAAGCTGGCGGCGTCGACGAGCTCCGCCAGGAGACCGCGTAGAACAATTCCGGGAAGAGTGTGCAACGGTTTTCCGTCCGGAATTGCGAGCGACGTCCGCGTAACGCCGGACGCAGTTATGTCGTTAGGCTTCAACGGTTGCCTTGAACTGTTGCACCTCCCCCGCGATCCAGTCTCTAAAGGCGCAGACCTTCGGGTTGTCCCGATTCCCCAACGGGTAGACAAGGTCATACCCATATTCAACATCCAGGTGGGCCTCCGGGAAAAGCGCAACAAGACGGCCTGCCGCTATGTCCTCTGACACGAGGACGCTCCGCCCGAGCGCAACACCTTCTCCTCGGATTGCCGCCTCAATCGACATGCTGCCATGACTATAACCTGGTCCCCGCGCACGAGGCGCCGGAATACCCATCATTTCGAACCAGCGGTTCCAGTCGGCCTTCATGCCGTTCTCATGGATAAGCCGACATAAAGCCACGTCTTCGGCGGCTCGAAGCCCGCCCATTCGCTCGCGGTATTCGGGCGAGCAAACGGGGCTGACGGTCTCGTCCATGATCCGCTCTGCATCGGCATGAGGATATCGACCATCGCCATAGCGCATTGCCACGTCCGCCCGCGATTTGGAGAAGGCGATGTCGACATCGGTTACTTCGAGGTGGACATCATAGTCCGGGTGGCAGGCCATCAGACGATGCAGGCGCGGGGTCAGCCACTTGCTTGCGAACGAGACGCCAGAACTTACTACAAGCCGTGCGACATCGTTCCTGCGGCGGATGTTCTCCGCCTCGCGTGCGAGTTCAGAGAGCAGCCGCGTGACGACGGTGAAGAACGCGGAGCCTTCATCGCTGAACTCAATTCTGCGGGTCATCCGACGGAAGAGCTGGACGCCGAGATGATCCTCCAGCGCCCTGATCTGCCGACTTACTGCACCGTGCGTGACATGCAACTCCTCCGCTGCCAGCGTCATGCTCAGCCTTCGTCCGGTCGCCTCGAAGGCACGCAGGGTCTGCAGGGGTGGAAGTCGATCGGTCATGGCGCGCCTATGCGTGAATACTACTCACGCATCTTGTGACGATAAATGGTTTGTCGGCAAGGGTTATGACGCTTTAGATGCGACGCAGATACACATCCCCACACCAATTTCGAAGCACCATGAGCCAGCTCGTCACCGAACCCACTTCCCTTGCCGCCGCCGTCCCAGCACGTCCGGTTACGCTTATGAATTTCGGAGCGATGCTGCTGCTCGCGTTGATGTGGGGTCTGTCGATCCCGGTCACGAAGCTGGGATTGATCACGATGCCGCCTCTGACCTTGACGGCGATCCGTTTCGCCTTTGCGATCCCGTTCATGATGTTCTTGCTTCTTTGGAAAAAGCCCCTGCCGTGGAAAGCTCTGCCTGCGGTAGCCATCCTTGGTGTTCTTGGCATTGGCATAGGACAGGTCACGCAGACATTTGGCGTGGCAGGCACGTCGGCTTCGGTCGGTACCATCCTGTCTGCCACGATCCCGCTGTTCATCGTGTTCTTCGCGACGATCCGGCTTAAGCAGGCAGTATCGCGTCTACAGTTGGTCGGCGTGGCGGCCGCCTTCGCGGGTATTGTCGTGGTGGCTTTGGAGAACGCAGGTGAGGCAGGGGCTTCGGCAACAACCGTCCTCGGTCCGATCTGGATGCTGATTTCGGCCCTGGCGGTCGCATTTTACTATGTCTGGAGCGTGGAACTCACGAGCAGGCATGGCACGGTCGTGGTGGCGACGTGGAGCACATTCTTTGGCTTTATCGCGCTGGCACCATGGGCCGGCTGGGAGGCCTATCACACACCCTTTCAGGTCACGGGAGAGGCATTGGGAGCGGCGGCTTACCTTGGCCTGATCGTCACTGTGGCGGGCCTGTTCCTGTGGCTTAGCATACTACGCGACGTACCCGCGCCCATAGCAGCCAGCGTCCAATACCTCCAGCCCGTGTTCGGGATCGCCGCCTCTGCAGTGATGTTCGGCGACAAGATCGGTATCCAATTCGTGACGGGGGTTGCTCTCATCTTGGCGGGTCTCGCCTTGGCGATGCGGATGCGCAGCTTAAGATGATCCAGCTTAATCGCTACTGCTGAAGCCAGGCCTCGATCCCGCGTGCCGCCGCCCGTCCCGTGGCAAAGCAGGCGGTGAGCAGATAGCCGCCGGTCGGCGCTTCCCAGTCGAGCATTTCGCCGGCAACGAAAACCCCCGGAAGCGCCGTGAGCATATAGTCGTCGTTGATGCTGCTGAAGCTGACGCCGCCCGCAGACGAAATCGCCTCTGCGATCGGCCGGGGTCTTAGAACCGGTACAGGCAAGGCCTTGATCAGGCTGGCGAGGTCATGCGGATCGGCGTGAAGGGCATGAGGTGCCACCTCCCGCACCAGCGCGGACTTGACGCCGGCAAGGCCTGCGGCTTTGCGAAGACGGTTGGAGAAACTTGCCTTGCCATGCTGGCGCTCAAGGTCGCGGGCAAGGCGTTCGACTGTTCGTCCGGGCACGAGGTCAATAACGAGCGTGGCTTCGCGGTCGTGCTCCAGCCGGTCGCGCAGGCTCGACGCATGGGCGTAGACGAGGCTGCCCTCGATGCCGTGTCGTGTTACCACGAATTCGCCCGGAAAGAGGCCGGCATCGGACGAAGCCGTGACCGATTTCAGCGGTTCGCCGGCGAAACGATCACGAAAGCTCTCGCTCCAGGCGACGTCGAAGCCGCAATTGGCGGGCCGAAAATCGCTGACCGCGACACCCGTGTCGCGGAGCCAGGCCAGCCAGCCGGCATCGGAGCCGAGCCGCGGCCAGCTCGCCCCGCCGAGCGCCAGCAGGGCGGCGTCGCAATGGACGACTTTCCGCCCCTCCGGCGTCTCGAAGACATGGCCCGCGTCATCGAAACCCGACCAGCGATGACGGGTGAGAAGCCTGGCGCCCTGCGCTTCCAACCTGCGCAGCCAGGCACGCAGAAGTGGGGAGGCCTTCATGACCTTCGGAAAGACACGGCCCGAGGAGCCGACAAAGGTTTCCGTGCCGAGCTCGGCTGCCCAATCCCGCACATCATTCGGCGTGAAGGCATCGAGGGCGGGGCGCAATCGGTCCGACGCGGAGCCGAAGCGCGTCGCGAAATGCGCATAATCCTCGGCATGCGTGATGTTGAGGCCGGATTTTCCGGCGAGCAGGAACTTGCGCCCGACCGTCGGCATCGCCTCGTAGATAGTCACCCCGTGACCAGCGCGCGACAGCACCTCCGCCGCCATGAGGCCGGCGGGGCCACCACCCACGATGGCGATTTCTTTTCTTACCATCTGTCCAACGCCCGAATCTTCGAACGACACTCATTGCGCGTGAAGTGCCAGGGTGCAAGCCGATTGAGTAGGCAGGCGCGATTCGGAGCGACGCCGGTCACGGCGAGGTCCGTGACCGGCGACAGTATGGCGGGTGAGTTTCGGCATCAACTCAGGCGACGAGCAGGCTGATCCTGACGGTCAGATCTCTCTCCCAATCGATGTAGCCGCTCACGATGACCTTGTTGCTCTGCGGCGCGACTGCCCGAACATACATGTGCGCAGCACCGATGTCGGGAAGAGTAATCTGACCAGCTTCGGCCGGATTCGGAAATAGCTCCGAAATACTTGCCATCACAATATTGTGGGTGGTCATGCCGCCGAAGTTTATCAGCTGACGGAAGTTCCATCGTGCTCGGATCACAACAAATCCGGCAGCGCGAGTAATTCCGGTCTCAGAATTGAATGTGGTAAGTCCCTGAATATCTACCGGGGGGAGATCCTTGACGACGGATGGGTTGGCAGGCCCCGATGTTTGATCGTATTCATTGGCAATGTTCATCATAACCATATCCTCTTCAACAAGAATATTAATCATGTACTATTGCTGCAATGCGATACACACCAATAAATAGCACAACCGAGTGCTGACGGATAGGGCCTTCCGCAGGACCGAGGGCCTTCGTCGCATCGCAGCTATGACAGGCGCGCGCGAAGCTTCGTTTACGCCTGCGCCTCAGGCACCGGACCGGTCGACTCGCGCAGGATGAGCTCGACCGGCCAGAGTTCGTGAATCTCGGCCGCGGGCCTGCCCGACAGGAGCTGCAGGACGAGGTCGGCCGAACGCGCCCCGGCGGCGCGCAGCGACGAGCGGGTGGTCGAAAGCGAGGGGGCCATGTTGTCGGCGGTAAGATAGGGGAAGACGTCGTCATGGGCGATGACGGAAATGTCCCGGCCGACCACGAGGCCAAAGGAGCGCACGGCGCGGTAGACGCCGAGCGCCGTCATCATCGAACCCGCAACGAATGCCGTCGGGCGCGGCGATTGCTCGAGGAAGGAGCGGGCGAAGCGGAAGCCCAGTTCGTCGGTGAAGTGGCCATGGGCGACGAGGCGCGGATCGAACTGGATGCCGCGTTGCTCGAGGGCTTTGCGATAGCCCTTGTCGCGGTGGAGCGAAAAGGTCAGGCCGGCGCGGCCGTTGATCATCGCGATGCGGCGGTGGCCTAGATCGATGAGATGCGAGGTTGCGCGCCGGATGGCGCCCTCGTTGTCGATGTCGAGCCAGGCGTGCGGAACGGCGGTCTCGGAGCGGCCGTGAACGAGGAACGGCATTCCCAGCCTGTGCAGAAGCGCGATGCGCTCGTCGTCGGGCTTCGGCGAATGGATGATCACGGCATCGACGCGACCGCTGGTCGCTAGCCGGCTATAGAGCTGGCTTTCGTCCTTGCCGCCCTGCTCCGCGATGGGGCTGACCAGGATGTCGATGTCTTCGCTATCCAGCCGCTCGGCCATCCCGCTCATGTATTCCGAGAACTGAAATTCGCCGCTGCGACCCATCACCACGCCGATCGCGCCGGCACGGCCGGTGACCAGGCGAACAGCATTGACGTTCGGTCGGTAGCCGAGACGCACCGCTTCTTCCGCGACCCGTTTGCGGGTCTTCTCGCTGACCTCGGGATAGCCGCTCAAAGCGCGGCTGACCGTCGTCGGGGACAGCCCCAACTGCTTGGCGAACTCCTTGAGCTTCATGTGACCGATCGTATTCCCTGCACGCCCCACTGCATGGTTCTCAAACCGGAGCCGATCCGAAAGTCATGCAGCCATTCAACCTGCCGTGGCGACCTTGCGCGTCTGATCAGGCACGCGGCGCCGTTGCATTTGCGCTGGACTATACGCTGTTCGCCGGCGGTAACAATCCGTTCGTGAGGGAAAAGGGTCGCGGACCAACGAGACGGCGTGGGGCTCGCGGCCAACCAAATCGTTTTAAATTCCCCCAATTTCACGCCCGATCGGTATCCTCTACGGACTCCTGCTGCCGCGACGATCCACAGGCCTTATTTGGGAGTTTATCTTGAAAAAACAATATAGTAGGTCATGCTCGTTTTCGTTGCAACGTCGGCCGGGAGCACGTCTTGACAGAAGTTTGGCCTTCTGCCAGCTTTCTCGCCAGCCAAACCGTTTTCGAATTAAGGGGATGTTACGAAACCGGGGGAGCTTGGAGGAGCTAGAAGAACATGAAGCCTATCGTAAGGACGCTGATTTTTTGCGCCACTATCGCGGGTGCTGCCGATCTTGCCGCTGCCGCCGAGATATCGATGGCGGCCAATTCGACCGGCAAGAACTTGAGCTTTTTGCGCGAGCAGATCGCTAAGTTCGAAAAGGACACTGGTCACAAGGTCAACCTGGTGACGATGCCACCCTCGAGCAGCGAGCAGTTCAGCCAGTACCGCCTCTGGCTCGCGGCCGGAAACAAGGATGTCGACGTCTATCAGACCGACGTCATCTGGGCGCCGCAGCTTGCCGATCAATTCGTCGATCTGACCGAGGTCACGAAGGACGTGGCAGGCGCCCACTTCCCCTCGATCATCCAATCGCAGACCGTCAACGGCAAGCTGGTCGCGCTGCCGTTCTACACCGACGCGCCGGCGCTTTACTATCGCAAGGACCTGCTCGACAAATACGGCAAGAAGCCGCCCGAGACCTGGGACGAACTCGCCGCCACGGCGAAGGAAATCCAGGACAAGGAGCGCGCGGCCGGAAATCCCGACATCTGGGGCTTTGTCTTCCAGGGCAACGCCTATGAGGGCCTGACCTGCAACGCGCTCGAATGGATCAAGTCCTCCGGCGGCGGCCAGATCGTCGAAGCCGACGGCACGATCTCCGTCAACAACGAAAAGGCAGCCGCGGCCCTCGAACGGGTCAAGGGTTGGATCGGCACGATCTCTCCAAGTGGCGTGCTCGCCTATCAGGAGGAGGAGTCGCGCGGCGTCTGGCAGACCGGCAATGCCGTGTTCATGCGCAACTGGCCCTACGCCTATGCGCTCGGAAACGGCGACGACAGCGCGGTCAAGGGCAAGTTCGACGTGAAGCCGCTGCCGACGGCGACAGACGGCGATCAACCCTCGTCGACGCTCGGCGGATGGAACCTCGCGGTCTCGAAATATTCGGACGAACAGGAAGCGTCGATCGCCTTCGTCAAGTTCCTGGGTTCGCCGGAAGTCCAGAAGGCGCGCGCCATCCAGCTGTCGAACCTGCCGACGATCGCCGCCCTCTATGATGACAAGGAGGTCGCGGCCGCGCAGCCCTTCATGCCGAACTGGAAACCGATCTTCCAGGATGCCGTGCCGCGCCCCTCGGCCGTCGCGAAAGTGAAGTACAACGAGGTTTCCTCCAAGTTCTGGAGCGCCGTGCACAACACGCTCTCGGGCAACGGCACGGCCGCCGAAAACCTCGAGCTGCTGGAAGTCGACCTGACTGAACTCCAGGGAGACGGTTGGTAAATCCCACGATCCCGATGCATGTGGCCCGAAAGCATGCAGCGGCTTTGGGGTAACGACATGCACAAACGAGTACGGCAGCCGCTCGTCGGCTGCCGTCGCAAGCAGCATCGCAGGCTCTTCGGGACCCCGAAGAGTATTTCAAGCCTTTGAATACGGAGCGGTTCTCCGGTCCCACTTTGATCCAGGGAACCATGCAGCAGGTCGAACGTTCCGCCCAAGAGCTGGACGCCAACCAGTGAGCTCGTGTCATGACCGAACTTTCTCTCTCGGGGTCGCCGTCCGCAATTGCAGGCAAAAGGATAGGCTCCGATCTCCAGGCGCAGCGTCTCCGTTCGGCCTGGATTTTCCTGGCGCCGACTTTCCTGGTGCTGGCGATGGTCGCCGGCTGGCCGCTCGTCCGCACCATCTATTTCAGCTTTACCAACGCCTCGCTGACCAATCTCTCCGCTGCCGAGTTCGTCGGCCTTCAGAACTATCTCTCCTGGGTCACCCTGAAGAGCGGACGCACGATCTTCAGGGGCCTGCTCGCCGACCCCGCCTGGTGGAACGCGGTGTGGAATACGCTCAGGTTCACGGTGATCTCGGTCAGCATCGAGACGGTGCTGGGCCTGATCGTGGCGCTCGTACTCAATGCACAGTTTCCCGGGCGCGGCCTCGTGCGTGCCGCGATCCTCATTCCCTGGGCGATCCCGACCATCGTCTCCGCGAAAATGTGGGCGTGGATGCTCAACGACCAGTTCGGCATCCTGAACGACATCCTCATCGGCCTCGGCCTGATCAGCCAGAAGATCGCCTGGACCGCGAGCCCCGATACCGCGATGATCGCGGTGCTGATCGTCGACGTCTGGAAGACGACGCCGTTCATGGCGCTCCTGATTCTCGCCGGCCTGCAGATGGTGCCGGGTGAGATCTATGAGGCCACGAAGATCGACGGCGTCCATCCGGTCAAGGTTTTCTGGCGCATCACCCTGCCGCTTATACGGCCGGCGCTGATGGTCGCGGTCATTTTCCGCATGCTGGACGCGCTGCGCATCTTCGACCTGATCTACGTGCTGACGCCGAACAATACGCAAACGAAGACGATGTCGGTGCTCGCCCGCGAGAACCTTTTCGATTTCGACAAGTTTGCCTACGGCGCCGCCGCCTCGACCATGCTGTTCCTCATCATCGCGGCGATCACCGTGCTCTACATGTGGTTCGGGCGCGTCAATCTGGAAGGGGAACGCTGATGCTCATGACAGTCGTCAAACGAACCGCGTTCTATGCGCTCGTCGCCGTCATCGTCGTTGTCGCGGTGTTCCCGTTCTACTACGCGATCCTGACGAGCTTCAAATCCGGTACGGCGCTGTTCCGCGTCGACTATTGGCCGTCGACGCCCTCGCTTGCCAACTACCAAGAGATCCTGACGCATGGCAGCTTCCTGAGGAATCTCGGCAATTCGCTGCTCGTTGCGACCCTGGTCGTCGCCGTGTCGCTGCTTTTGGCGGTCACCGCCGCCTTCGCGCTGGCGCGTGTCCGTTTCCGGGGGCGCGGGCTGATTCTCCTCGCCATCCTGTCGGTGTCGATGTTTCCGCAGATCGCCGTGCTTGCCGGCCTGTTCGAACTCGTGCGCTGGATCGGCATTTTCAACACGCCGCTGGCGCTGATCTTTTCCTACATGATCTTCATGCTGCCGTTCACGGTGTGGGTCCTCACCACCTTCATGCGCGATCTGCCGGTCGAAATCGAGGAGGCGGCGATCGTCGACGGCGCTTCGCCCTGGGTGATCATCACCCGCGTGTTCGTGCCGCTGATGTGGCCGGCGCTGGTGACGACCGGGCTGCTCGCCTTTATCGCTTCCTGGAACGAATTCCTGTTCGCACTGACATTCACGTCGTCGGACATGCAGCGCACGGTGCCGGTCGCGATCGCGCTGCTCTCGGGCGGCAGCCAGTTCGAAGTCCCCTGGGGCAACATTATGGCGGCGTCGGTGATTGTCACGGTGCCGCTCGTGGTCCTCGTCCTGATCTTTCAGCGGCGCATCATTTCCGGTCTCACCGCCGGTGGCGTCAAAGGATAGGGCGGATGAGGAAAAGTGCAGGCAGTTCTCGGTTCGCATCCCGCTTGATTTAGGAGAGAATAATGGCAGAGCTTCAATTGCGGGACGTTCGCAAGTCCTTCGGCTCCTTCGAAGTCATCAAGGGTGTCAGCATGGACATCCGCGCGGGCGAATTCATGGTCTTCGTCGGACCGTCGGGCTGCGGCAAGTCCACGCTGCTCCGCTTGATTTCGGGCCTGGAGGAAATCACCTCCGGAACGCTGGCCTTCGA
The DNA here is from genome assembly GCF_036488675.1 of Sinorhizobium chiapasense. NCBI lineage: Bacteria > Pseudomonadati > Pseudomonadota > Alphaproteobacteria > Hyphomicrobiales > Rhizobiaceae > Sinorhizobium > Sinorhizobium chiapasense. The sequence continues at coordinate 1,616,875 of NZ_CP133152.1, read as the reverse complement.
CGGTGAGATCGTCAATCGGCTCGCCCCGTCCCGCCGCGGTATCGCCATGGTGTTTCAGTCTTATGCGCTTTATCCGCACATGACAGTTTTCGACAACATGGCCTTCGGCATGCAGCTCGCCGGCAAGGACAAGGTACAATGCAGAAACAGGGTCGAGGCGGCGGCCGAAATGCTGCAGCTTACCCCCTATCTCAAGCGTCTGCCCCGCCAGCTCTCCGGCGGGCAGCGGCAGCGCGTGGCGATCGGCCGTGCCATCGTGCGCGACCCCAAGGTCTTCCTCTTCGACGAGCCGCTTTCCAATCTCGATGCGGCGTTGCGTGTGGCGACGAGGCTTGAGATCGCCAAGCTGCATCGTAGTATGCACGGCACGACAATGATCTACGTGACGCACGACCAGGTGGAGGCAATGACGCTCGCCGACCGGATCTGCGTCCTTCGGGACGGGCTTGTCAAGCAGGTCGGCACGCCGCTCGAACTCTATGAAAGCCCGAATTCGATCTTCGTCGCCGGCTTCATCGGCTCGCCGAAAATGAATTTTCTGACCGGTGCTTTCTCGGAACCTTACGAGGCCCAGACAATTGGTGTGAGGGCGGAGCATCTGGAGATCGTCGATGACGCCGGTCAATGGAGTGGAACGATCGTCCACTCCGAAATGCTCGGCTCCGACAGCTATGTCTATATCGACATTGGCGCCGGCGAGCCGTTGATCGTCCGGGAAAGCGGGACCTCCAGGCATCAGCCCGGACAAACGGTGCAGGTGTCGCCTGCCGCCGACCAAATTCATCGCTTCGATGCGGTAGGACGCGCGATCGGCCGCACGGAATTGCGCGGCGCGGCGTAACCCCGCCGCAAGCCAACTACGGCGCCGCGCGTCTTATAAGACGCACAAAGGACGCCGTAGCACTTTGAATAGCTGCATGTTTTTGTCCTTAGTTCGGCTCGGGAGACATGCAGTGCAGACAAAGGCATCCGGCAGTGGATGCCGCAACCACGAGGAGAATGACCTTGGCTATCAACACCATCGTTTGGGGTGAGAACATCCACGAGCAGACGAATGCGGTTGTTCGGGAGATATACCCGAACGGCATGCACAACACCATCGCGGCGGCGCTGAACGAGGACGCGACGATTGCCGCGACGACGGCCACGTTGCAGGAGCCGGAGCATGGTTTGAGCGAAGAACGACTGGCTTCGACCGACGTGCTCGTCTGGTGGGGCCACAAGGACCACGGCGCCGTCGACGACCGTGTCGTCGAGCGGGTCGCCAAGCGCGTGTGGGAAGGCATGGGGCTGATCGTGCTCCACTCCGGCCATTTCTCCAAGGTGTTCAAGCGGCTGATGGGCACGCCATGCGCGCTCAAATGGCGCGAGGCCGGCGAGCGCGAACGCGTTTGGGTCGTCAATCCGCGCCATCCGATCGCCGCCGGTCTCGGTGAGAATTTCGTGCTGGAGTACGAGGAGATGTATGGCGAGCAGTTTTCCGTGCCGGAGCCGCTGGAGACGGTGTTCATCTCCTGGTTTGCCGGCGGCGAGGTGTTCCGCTCGGGCCTGACCTGGCGGCGCGGCGCCGGCAACATCTTCTATTTCCGTCCCGGCCACGAAACCTATCCGACCTATCACGACGCGACGGTGCAGACGGTGCTGCGCAACGCGGTGAAATGGGCGCACAATCCTCAGGGCACGTACAAGGCGATCCACGAGGCGCCGAACGTGCCGGTGGAGAAGGCGCTGGAGCCGATCGTCGAGCGGGGGCCGAAGCTCCACCAGGCCGGCGAAGCAGGATATCGATGAGGTCCATCATGCGTTTGCTCATTCTCGGAACCGGCGGCATGGCCAACAGCCATGCGCTCGCCTTTGCCAAGATTGATGGCGTCGAGCTTGTCGCCGCCGTCGATGTCGACCCGTCGCGGGCGCGCTCCTTTGCCGACATGCACGGCATTGCCCGCGTCTTCACCTCGCTCGATGACGCGATCGCCTGGGGCGAGTTCGACGCGGCGACCAACGTCACGCCCGACAAGGCCCATCATCCGACGACGCTGGCGCTGATCGCCGCCGGCAAGCACGTGCTGTGCGAAAAGCCGCTGGCGGAAAACTACGACAAGGCCGCCGAAATGGCCGAAGCCGCGGAGCGCGCCGGTGTCGTCAACATGGTGAACCTCACCTACCGCAACGTCGCGCCGCTTCAGCGGGCACGCGAACTGGTGCTTGCCGGTGAAATCGGCAGGGTGCGCCATCTCGAAGCCTCCTACTTGCAGAGCTGGCTGGTGTCGAAGGCCTGGGGCGACTGGGCGAGCGAATCGAAATGGCTGTGGCGGCTGTCGACCAAGCACGGCTCCAACGGCGTGCTCGGCGATGTCGGTATCCACATCCTCGACTTCGCCGGCTACGGCGCCGGCAGCGCGGTCGAGCGGGTCTTTGCCCGGCTGAAGGCGTTCGACAAGGCGCCCGACAACCGCATCGGCGAATACGACCTTGACGCCAATGACAGCTTCGCGATGACGGCGGAGTTCGAAAACGGCGCGATGGGCGTGATCCACGCCAGCCGCTGGGCGACGGGGCATCTCAACGAGTTGAGGCTGCGGCTGCACGGCGACAAGGGCGCGCTGGAGGTGTTCCATACGCCGGACGGCTCGCTCCTCAAGGGCTGCCTCGGCGCCGATGTCGAAAAGGCGATCTGGCGCGACCTCGACGCCGGGACGGTGCCGACCAATCACCAGCGCTTTGCCGCGGCGGTCGCCGAACGTCAGGCGGTCGATCCCGGCTTCCGCCATGCCGCCAACCTGCAGAAGGTGCTCGATCTCGCCATCGAAACCGAAAAGGAACGGCGCGAGCTGGAAGTCGCGGAGGCGCTTTCGGTCGAGGAAGAACGCGCGGCCGTCGGAAGCTAGAGCGGGATGAGGAAAAGTGCGTAGCGGCTTTCCGTCCGGAATTGCGTAGTTTCAAAGGGTTAGATCGTTTCACCGTTTCGACGGGGAAACGATCCAACGACACAATAATCCCGCTTCCGGCCGGTTTCGCTGGAAGCGGGAGCAATGCTCTCGTGAAAAACGCCAGCGCTGTTGCGCGTTCCTCGGAACCCGCAACGCAATGTGTCACAGCGTCCTTTGTGCGGTCACTTGAACACACGGCGCCGGAGCGGGATGAGGAAAAGTGTGCGCGGTTTTCCGCCCGCATCCCGCGTAGAATCGAGCACGTCTATGATTTTGGGTCGAGTCGACCCAAAATCATCGTGATCTAGGCCGCCGAATGCGGGTGCCGGTAGTCCCAGACAGCCCAGGCCGACAGTGCCGCGACGAGCACGCCAAGGATGACGTGTGTCCACATCGCGTTCACGTTCGCCATGAAGCCGAGCAGCCAGGGAGAGACGATCAGCCAAAGGCCGATCACCATGTTCACCCATTCCTCCCATTCTGCGAAGGCCGAAAGCGCTGCAACCGCCAGCGCACCGAGCACGATGCCGGCGATCCAGGCGTTCCAGGTCGGCAGGGCCTCAACCGCAAAACCGATGACCCAGGGAGAGAGGAACAAGCACACCGCCAGGACCAGATTGGCCCAGTCCTGGGCTCTTTTTCCCGCCATGAGAGTGTTTACCATGACAACCTCCACGTATGAAGCTTGACCAAAGCGTCACCCTCGCGTGCGCCTGACGTTTCAGCTCCGGCCTCTTCAGTTCGCACGGTCGCTGTAACGCTTTGAATTGCTGTGTAATTTTACGCTCAAATCGCTTGCATATCAAGAAATCACGCAGATTGGGTGCCGTGGGCCCACCAGGGCTGAACCAAGCCCCCGGCGGCTGCGACGCCGGGCTCTCGCAACCGGTTTTCCAACAGACCCACGGGCACTCCTTCCCTTCTCCCACGCGTGACCGGATTCACACAGCAATTCAAGGCGATAAGATCAGCGCGTCCGCGGAAAGGGGGCCGGCACATCTAGAGGGCGGCGACATGACCCCGCAGGGCGATGCCCGAGATCCTTTTGAGCGCAATCATTGGATCGGACTCCACGCCGACCTCGCCTGGCGTTCGTCGATCCGCGGCGGTAACCGGCGAACTCTCCGAATTCCGCATGCGTCGGCTGGCAATCGCGAACCAACGGGCGCATGCTGACTGCTATCGACCTCGGCAATCGAGCGTGAGAGCGCGGCGTGCTGAGCCGCTCTCTTCGCCACAAACGCGAGGGCGATGTTCAGAAGCGGGATCAATCAGAACCCGGAGGAGGTTATTGTGAGCGGGCACGTCTACAAGAAGATAGAGTTGATCGGAAGCTCGAAGACCTCGGTCAACGAGGCGATCGAAACGGCGATTTCGCGCGCCTCGAAAACCATGCGGAATCTCGACTGGTTCGAAGTCGACCAAATCCGGGGACAGATAGTCAACGGAGAGGTGGCGCATTACCAGGTCGTCATGAAGGTGGGCTTCCGCCTCGACGATTGATGCGCGCGGCCGATCCGGCCGATCAAGGGCATTTGCGTCGGCCCGGATGAAGCGGAGTCCGGGTTGCGTACCGGTTCCGGAGACAAGCACCCGAGGCGGGTCATCGCGTCCCCGCTCTTCGGCTTCGCCTTCCTTTACATTCCCATGCGCACACTCGCGCCCACGGCGCGGTGCGTTGAAGGCCCGCTGCGAGGGCATTCCGACCCCGGCCTACGGTCTTCAGGAGCGCCACCACCTCGGCTGAGCGACTGCGCCAGCCGGCTTCTCTTCCGGCTGGCGCATCAGGAATGATGGCGGCTGAGTTTACTCTGCGGCGATCGGCGTCGGATAGCGCTCTTCCTCATCATCGTCTTCGGTGCGCTGCTCGGCTGCTTCCGGCTGCACCTTTCGTGCCTTCGGCTCCCGGCCGAAGAACATCGCGTAGCCGGCCGGCAGCACCAGGATGGTCAGCACCGTCGCAACGAGGATGCCGCCCATCATGGCATAGGCAAGCGGGCCCCAGAACACGCCGCGCGAGATCGGGATCAGCGCAAGCACCGCCGTCAGTGCGGTGAGCATGATCGGCCGGAAGCGGCGAACCGCCGCGCCGATGATCGCCTCGGCGCGCTCCATGCCGGCCGCGATGTCCTGGTCGATCTGGTCGACGAGGATGATCGAGTTGCGGATGATGATGCCGAGCAGCGCGATGACGCCGAGAATGGCGACGAAGCCGAAGGGCGCGCCGCTGATCAAGAGCGCGGCGGCCGCGCCGATGATGCCGAGCGGACCGGTCGCAAGCACCAGCATCGCCTTGCCGAAGTGCTGGAGCTGCGCCATCAGCAGCACGACGATGACGACCAGCATGATCGGCGCCTTGGCGGCGATCGAGGCCTGGCTTTCGGCGCTGTCTTCGGCGCCGCCCTGGATCTCGACCTTGTAGCCGGGGGCGAGGCCGTTTCTCAGCCCCTGAAGCTCGTCATAGAGTTTCATCGTCACGTCGTTCGACTGCACGCCGTCGGGCAGCGTGGCGCGGACCGTGATCGTCGGCAGGCGATCGCGGCGCCATTCGATGCCCTGTTCCATGACCGGAACAACCTTGGCGACCTGCGATACCGGCACGAAGCCGCCGAAATCGGTTGGGACATAGACCGAGTTGACGGCCGAAAGCAGCTGGCGATTGCCATCCGGCTCCCGCGCGACGATCGAGACGGTTTCCTCGCCGTCGCGGAAATTGTCGAGCGGCACGCCGGTCATCGATGCCTGCAGCATCTGGCGGATGCGCTGCGAGGTGACGCCCAGCGCCCGGGCCCGATCCTGGTCGATCACCAGCTTCATCGCCGGCACCGGCTCCAGCCAGTCGTCGTGGACGGCGCCGAGCAGGGGGTTCTCGTTGAACTTCGCCTTCACCTGATCGGCGATGCGGCGGACTTCGGCGCGGTCCGGCCCCATCACGCGCAACTGCACGGGCCAGCCGGTCGGCGGGCCGAGGAACAGCCGGTCGACCTTGGCGCGGATCGACGGGAAGTCCTCGGCGAGAACCGTGCGCAGCTTGGCAATCAGCCGTTCGCGGGCCGGTTCGTCCTTCGCCATGACGAGCAGCTGGGCGAAGTTCGGATTGCGGAGCTGCTGGTCGAGCGGCAGGAAGAAGCGCGGCGCGCCCTCGCCGATATAGGTGGCGATGAAGCGCTTGTCCTCGTCGTCCATCATCCGCGCCTCGAGCGCCTTGGCCTGCTTCTCGACCTCCTTGATGCTGGTTCCTTCCGGCAGCCACAGATCGACCAGGATTTCCGGCCGCGACGACTGCGGGAAGAAGTTCTTCGGGATGAACTGGAATGCCCAGAGGCTTGCCATGAAGGTCGCGAGCGTCATGACGAGCACGATGACCCTGTGGCGCACCGCCCAACTGACCGTCGCGCGCAGGCGCCGGTAGAAGCGCGTGTCGAAGACATCGTGGTGGCTGCCGGCATGATGGCGCTGCTTGAGGATCATGTAGCCGAGCCAGGGCGTGAAATAGACGGCTACGAACCAGGAGACCACCAGGGCGATGCCGACGACATAAAAGAGCGAGCGCACATATTCGCCAGCGGTCGACTCGGCGAAGCCGACCGGGATGAAGCCGGCGGTCGTGATCAGCGTACCGGTCAGCATCGGGAAGGCGGTCGAGGAATAGGCGAAGCTCGCCGCCTCGATCTTCACAAGGCCTTCCTCGAGCTTGCGCTCCATCATCTCGACGACGATCATCGCGTCGTCGACGAGCAGGCCGAGCGCGATGATCAGCGCGCCGAGCGAGATGCGCTGCAGGTCGATGCCGAGTTCGTACATGATCGCGAAGGTGGCGGCGAGCACGAGCGGGATGGCGATCGCGATGACGAGGCCGGAGCGCCAGCCGATCGACAGGAAGGAGACGACGAGCACGATGATCAGCGCCTCGCCGAGGGCATGCATGAACTCGCTGATCGCGTCGGTCACGACTTCAGGCTGGTTGGCGATCTGGTCGACGGAGACGCCATAGGGAAGCGCGGATTCGAAGCGCTCATAGGTCGCTTCCACCGCCTTGCCGACGTCGGTGACATTGAAGCCTTTCGCCATGACCACGCCGATCTGGACGCCGTCGTGACCGTTGAAGCGGAATTTGCGCGAGTAGGGGTCTTCCAGTCCGGAGGTGACGCTGGCGATATCGCCGAGCCGGATCACCTGGCTCCCGGCTCGCAATCTCAGCGCACGGATGTCCTCGGCGCGGTCGACGCCGCCTTCAACGGAAATGCGCACCGAGCGTGTGCCGGTGTCGACGGAGCCGGCCAGATCGACATTGTTCTGGCCGACGATCGCGCTGCGCAGATCGTTGAGCGTCAGACCGCGTTCCGCGAGCGCCTTGGACGAAACGTCGATATAGATCTTCTCCGGCTGGTCGCCGATGATCGAGACCTTTTCGACGCCGGGCGTCGTCAAGAGCATGTCGCGGCCCTGGATCGCGAACTTCTTGAGCTCCGGATAGCTGTAGCCGTCGCCGCTGATCGAGTGGAGCGTGATGAAGGTGTCGCCGAACTCGTCGTTGAAATAGGGGCCGAGCAGGCCTTCCGGCAGCTCGTTGTCGATGTCGCCGACTTTCTTGCGCACCTGGTAGAAGGCGTCGGCCACCTCTTCGGCATTGGTGTCGCCCTCGACCTGCAGCGTGATGATGGCGCTGCCGGCGCGCGTGTAGGAGCGCACGAAATCGAGATGCGGCGTTTCCTGCAGCTTGCGCTCGATCTTGTTGACGACCTGGTCCTGCATCTCCTCTATCGACGCGCCCGGCCAGACGGCCTGGATGACCATGACGCGGAAGGTGAACTCCGGGTCTTCGCGCTGGCCCATGCGTAAGAGGCCAAGCGCGCCGGTGATGATGATCAGCGCGAAGAGGAAGCGCGCAATGCTCGGGTGGCCGATCGCCCAGCGCGAGAGGTTGAATGGTTTCCTGTCCTCAGTGGAGGCGTGCATGGCCGTCGTTCCGTTCTATCGATAAATGGGGGATTAGCGAAGGACTTCGCCCGTTTCGGTGAGTGCGGCTTGCTGTTCGGCTGCCGGCAGCTTCACCTTCAGGTCTTCCGTCATGAACTGGGTGCCGGCGGCAACGACGAGATCGCCCTGCTCAAGCCCTTCGGCGATGCGAACGCCATCGCCGGTGAATTCGGCGAGTTTCACGTCGCGCGCATGCACCGTCGAGCGTTCACGATCGACCACCCAGACGAGCTTCCGGCCGTCCCTCTCGGCAAGCGCGCTTAACGGGATGGAGACCGACGGCTGCGAGTTGGCGGCGACGGCCTCGATCGTGGCTGTCATGCCGAGCAGCACGCGCGGGTCTGTCGGGAGGCTTATGCGCACGGAAAAGGTTCGCGACTGCTGGTCCGCGCTGCCGGAGACCTCGCGCACGTTGCCGTCGAGCACGAGCGCGTCGTCAGACCAGAAGCGCGCCTTGACCGTCTTGCCCGGCTTGAATTCGGAGATATCCATCTCGGGCACGGCGATCTGCACTTCCTTCTCGCCATCGACGGCGACCGTCACCACCGGCGTGCCGGTGCCGACGACCTGGCCGATATCGGCGTTGATCGCGGTGACGATGCCGTTCTGGTCGGATTTCAGATCCGTGTAGGCGACCTGGTTCCTTGCCTGGTCGAGCGACGAGGCGGCGGCGTCCCGTGTGGAGGCCGCCTGATCGTAAAGAAGCGTCGCCTGATCGAGCTGGGCCTTGGACGAGAATTCGCGGGTGAAAAGCTGCTCCGCCCGCATCTTGGTGAGCGCTGTCGTTTCCACCTGCTTTTCAGCGGCGGCGAGGTTGGCTACGGCGCTTTTCACGGCGAGCTCATAATCGGTCGGATCGATGCGGGCGAGCAGGTCGCCCGGCTTCACCCGGTCGCCGATATTAGCGAGCCTTTCGGTGATCTTGCCGCCGACACGGAAGCCGAGATTCATCTCCGTGCGCGCCTTCACCGAGCCGGAATAGTCGAGTTCGCGCTGATTGCCGGCCGCGGCGATCTCGACGACCTTGACCGGCCGGATGATCTCCTTGGTCTCCACCTTCTCTTCCGAGCAGGCGGAGAGGGCGACGGCGATGGCAAGCACGGCCGCGAGCCTGGCGACGAGCGCGGTTCTCATTTCGAGGGCCTTTGGTGAAAACATCTCTGGCACTCCTGATCCTGTCTGCCGCCACGCGGCTTGAATATTTTTGGCTCGATTATTTCTTCAGTGCTCTGATCGCGAATTCGATCAGTTCGTCGGGCGTCGCGCGGTTTTCCTTCGCGAGGCACTGGGCGACGATCTGCGGATGACAGAGCGTCACAATGCTGGCGCCGAAGCACCTGGCAGCCTTTGCCGGGTCCTGATCGGCGAATTCGCCGGCTGCGATGCCTTCGCGGATGATATCGGCAAGAAGCCCGTCCAAGCGGTCGATGTGCTTCTCGATGACGTGCCAGTCCCGCTCGATGGCGACGACGACCATTTCGTGGACTTTCTGCTCGTCGAGCATGGTCTCGACCGTCATCTTGTGCTGGCCCTGTGCATGGCGACGGAGCCGCTCGGCGGCGCTTAAAGGAAGACGGGAATTATCGAGAGCCTGCTGGTAGCTTGCAGCCAGCATGCGCGCGCAAAGCGCCTGGTGGATCTCTGTCTTCGAAGTGAAGAAACGGTAGATATTGGCCGGCGACATTTCGAGGTCACGGGCGATGTCGGCCACATTCGTCTTGCTGTAGCCGTAATGCCTAAACAGCCGCTCGGCGGAATCGAGGATCCGCGTCACGTTTTCCTGCCTGGTAGCATCGGCGCCGATGTCTGCGAGTTCGCTCATTTCATCTCACGATTTACGAGTGACGATTTTCGAATTTCGTCAGTTATAATCCGACAGACGAAATCTGTCAATGATCTCGGGCGACGGAACATCCGTCGAAAATCGCGTTCGGAGCTCAAATGTCAGGCAAAAGCGGCCGATCGCGCCACCGCGGTTCACATGCACGAGCGGAGACAGGCCCCCGACCATCATCGTCGCGTTATTTGACGCGCGTCAAAGTCGGCAGGTCGGCATCGGCCTATTTCCGAGGCGACAACCACGGCAAGGGTCGGTGGTTCAACGGAGAAGATAAAATGCTGACAATGATGAAAAAGGGCCTTGGGATGAAGAAGGGCCTTGGCCTCGCCGCGCTGGCAATGCTGATCACCACCCCTGCGCTTGCGGCAGACTTTGAAGTGCACATGCTCAACAAGGGCGAGGACGGCGTGATGGTCTTTGAGCCGGCTTCGCTGAGGATCGCCGCCGGCGATACCGTGACCTTCATCCCGACCGACAAGGGCCACAATGTCGAGACGATCAAGGGCATGCTGCCGGATGGTGCCGAAGCGCTGAAGAGCAAGGTCAACGAGAACTACAAGGTGACGTTCACCACTCCGGGCGTCTATGGCGTGAAGTGCACGCCGCACTACGGCATGGGCATGGTGGGCGTCGTGCAGGTCGGCGACGGCCCGGCCAATCTCGACGCAGCGAAGGGGGCGAAGAACCCGAAGAAAGCGCAGGAGCGCCTCAACGCCGCCTTCACGGCGTTGGCGCTATAAGCGGCGGCGTCCGTCGACAGCGGGCGACATCCACCAACCGGGTAATGGCCGGTGCGACGCGAACGCCGCGCCGGCCTTTCGTTCTCCGACTCGCCGCGCCGCCGGCGGTTTCCGCGCGCTGACGTTGTAGAATGTGCGTTATTTCGAAAATACCAAAGGCCGGCGGGGCGTTTACTCGCAAGAGAAACCCCATATTTGCCCGGGTAAAATATCCCTTTGAATTGATAGGTGTTATTTCTTTTCTTGAGGAGGAAAGTCTAGTATATTTTTCTTTCTTTCCCGTCAGGGATTGTTACTATGCTGGCGAGTGACATCAACGGGGGATGTTAGCGTGTCAGAGTTATCTCCGCAGCAACTGACGGCACGGCCGCCGCAATCCCGGCGACGCGAACTTCTGACATTTCTTGTGCTGGCCTTCGGCATCTGGCCTCTGCTCGCCGTCGCTGTCGTCGGCGGCTATGGCTTCATCGTCTGGATGTTCCAGCTCGTCTTCGGACCGCCCGGTCCGCCGCCGGCGCCGCATTGAGGTGCGTTATGGCGGTTGCGACGATTTCCAGACGAGACCTGCTCTTCGGCCGCGGCGCGCCTGAGCCCGAACGGATCTGTCCGCCGGGCGTGACGCCGGAGAGCCTCGCCGCCTGCACCGGTTGCGGCCGCTGTGTAGATGCCTGTCCGACGCACATCATCAACCTTGCCGGCGAACGGCCGTCGCTCGATTTTTCCCTCGGCGAGTGCACCTTCTGCGGCGATTGCCGGAGCGCCTGTCCGGAGCCGGTCTTTGAGTTTGCCGACGTAAAGCGCTTCCAGCATGTGGCGGCGATCGCCGATCATTGCCTGGCGAAGAACAGTGTCGCCTGTCAGTCCTGCCGCGACAGCTGTCCGGAACAGGCGATCCGCTTCCAGCCGCGGATCGGCGGACCTTTTCTGCCGGTCGTCGACGAAGACGCCTGCAGCGGCTGCGGCGCCTGCGTCGGCATCTGTCCGGTCGGCGCTGTCCAGGTTTCTGCACGGAAAGAGGAGGGCGCCAATGTCTGACACACCGAGCGACTATCATGTGTCGAGCGCTGTCGTCGTCGCCGTTCCGGCGATGGAAGAGCAGGTATTGGCGACGCTTTCCAGAATGAAGAATGTCGAGGTTTACGGCCATCAGGGCGGCAAGATCGTGGTGGTCATCGAAGGAACGAGCACGGGCATGCTCGGCGAATGCCTGTCGCAGATTTCCACGCTCGAGGGCGTGGTGGCGGCCAACATGGTGTTCGAGCATGTCGAGAAAGAGGAGATCGGCAATGACCGGCGAACTGACGCGGCGTGACATCCTCAAGGCCCATGCGGCCGGCATAGCGGCGGCCACCGCGGGCATCGCGCTTCCCGCCGCAGCGCAACCCGTTCCCGGTGGCGTGACCGCGCTGGAGATCAAGTGGTCAAAGGCGCCATGCCGTTTCTGCGGCACCGGTTGCGGCGTGATGGTGGGCGTGAAGGAAGGGCAGGTGGTCGCCACGCACGGCGACATGCAGGCGGAGGTCAACCGCGGCCTCAACTGCATCAAGGGCTACTTCCTGTCGAAGATCATGTATGGAGCCGACCGGCTGAAGACGCCGCTCCTGCGCAAGCGGAACGGCGCCTACGCCAAGGACGGCGAGTTCGAGCCGGTGAGCTGGGACGAAGCCTTCGACGTCATGGCGGAGCAGGCGAAGAGGGTTCTGAAGGAAAAGGGACCGATGGCCGTCGGCATGTTCGGCTCCGGGCAGTGGACGATCTTCGAGGGCTATGCGGCGACGAAACTGATGCGCGCCGGCTTCCGCTCCAACAATCTCGACCCCAATGCCCGCCACTGCATGGCGTCGGCGGCCTATGCCTTCATGCGCACCTTCGGCATGGACGAGCCGATGGGCGTCTATGACGATTTCGAGCACGCCGACGCCTTCGTGCTGTGGGGCTCGAACATGGCCGAAATGCACCCGATCCTGTGGACGCGGGTCGCTGACCGCAGACTGGGGCAGCCTCATGTCCGTGTCGCCGTGCTTTCCACCTTTACCCACCGCAGCATGGACCTTGCCGACATCCCGATCATCTTCAAGCCGGGAACGGATCTGGCAATCCTCAACTACATCGCCAATCACATCATCCAGACCGGTCGGGTCAATCAGGACTTCGTGCAGCGCCACACGCGTTTCGTCCGTGGCGTCACCGACATCGGCTATGGCCTGCGACCGGAACATCCATTGGAAAAGGCGGCTGCCAATGCGGCCGATCCGACGAAGGTGGAGCCGATCGACTTTGAAGCCTTCAAGGCATTCGTTTCCGATTACACGTTGGAGAAGACGGCGGAATTGACCGGCGTCGATCGCGGCTTCCTCGAGCAGTTGGCGGAACTCTATGCCGATCCCGACCGCAAGGTCATGTCGCTCTGGACCATGGGCTTCAACCAGCATGTGCGCGGCGTCTGGGCAAACCAGATGGTCTACAACATTCACCTGTTGACGGGAAAGATCTCGGAGCCCGGCAACAGCCCGTTCTCGCTGACCGGCCAACCGTCCGCCTGCGGCACCGCGCGCGAGGTCGGCACCTTCGCCCATCGGCTTCCGGCCGACATGGTGGTGACCAATCCCAAACATCGAGAGCGTGCCGAGGAGATCTGGCGCATCCCAAAGGGAATTATCCCCGACAAGCCGGGTTATCACGCCGTCCAGCAGGATCGCATGCTCAAGGACGGCAAGCTCAATTTCTACTGGGTGCAGGTCAACAACAACATCCAGGCCGCACCAAACACCAGCAACGAGACCTGGCAGGGCTATCGCAACCCGGACAACTTCATTGTCGTCTCAGACGCCTACCCGACGATCACCGCGATGAGCGCCGACCTGATCCTGCCGGCCGCCATGTGGGTGGAAAAGGAGGGGGGCTACGGCAACGCAGAACGTCGCACCCAGCTCTGGCGCCAACTCGTCCAGGCCCCCGGCGAGGCCCGCTCGGACCTTTGGCAGATCGCGGAATTCTCCAAGCGCTTTACGACCGACGAGGTCTGGCCTGCTGACATTCTCGAGTCAAACCCCGAATATCGCGGCAAAACCTTGTACGACGTGATCTTCCGCAACGGCGAAGTGGATCGCTTCCCTTTGAGCGAAATTGATCCGGCCTACGACAACCAAGAGGCCAAAGCCTTCGGCTTCTACATCCAAAAGGGCTTGTTCGAGGAATATGCCACCTTCGGGCGCGGCCACGGCCACGATCTCGCACCCTTCAACATGTACCACGAGGTGCGCGGGCTGCGCTGGCCGGTGGTCGACGGCAAGGAGACGCTCTGGCGCTATCGCGAAGGTTTCGATCCCTTTGTCAAGCCGGGGGAGGGCGTGAACTTCTACGGCCAGCCGGACGGCAAGGCGGTCATCATCGCCCTGCCCTACGAGCCGCCGGCCGAACCGCCCGATGAGGAATACGACATCTGGCTGGTGACCGGCCGCGTGCTGGAGCACTGGCATTCCGGTTCGATGACCTTGCGCGTTCCCGAGCTCTTCAGGGCCTTCCCGGGCGCCGTCTGCTTCATGAATGCGGACGATGCCCGCAAGCGCGGCATCAATCAGGGCGCCGAAGTCAGGATCGTTTCCCGGCGCGGCGAGATGCGCGCCCGTATCGATACGCGCGGCCGCAACCGCATGCCGCCGGGCGTCATCTTCGTCCCGTGGTTCGACGCCAGCAAGCTCATCAACAAGGTTACCCTCGACGCCACCGATCCCATCTCCAAACAGACGGATTACAAAAAATGCGCGGTCAAGATAATCCCCGTCGCCGTCTAAGGCGGCCTGAATGGATGGTGGTCGTGGCAGGACTTCTGCTGTTCGTCACGACAACCGCGATTGCCCAGGTGTTACCCACGGTAATGCCGCAGTTGGTGGGGCGCACGCCCCCGATGGAGACAGGCCCCGCGGCGCCGTTGCCGAAGTGGATCGTCGATGACGTCCGCAGGCAGCGCGCCTATCCCGATCAGCCCCCGGTCATCCCGCATTCGATCGAGGGCTATCAGCTCTCGGTCAACACCAACCGGTGTCTCTCCTGCCACAGGCGCGAGTTCACCCAGGAATCCGGCGCGCCGATGATCAGCGTCACCCACTACATGACCCGCGAGGGCCAGATGCTCGCGGACGTGTCGCCGCGGCGTTATTTCTGCACCGCCTGCCACGTGCCGCAGGCCGACGCCAAGCCACTCGTCGGCAGCACTTTCAGGGATATGAGCGAGCTGGGCGCCAGGCCGGCGGGAAGCGAGTGACGCCATGGAATGGATCAGGAAACTCGTCCTCTGGGCGTGGCACGTCGTCAGCACGCCGGCAGGAACACTGAGCCTCGGCTTTCTGACGCTCGGCGGCTTCGTCGGCGGCGTGATGTTCTGGGGTGCCTTCAACACCGCGCTGGAGCTGACCAACACCGAGACCTTCTGCACCTCCTGCCACGAGATGCGCGACAACGTCTACCAGGAGCTGACGCGGACGATCCACTTCTCCAACCGCTCCGGGGTCAGGGCCACCTGCCCGGACTGTCATGTGCCGCACAACTGGACCGACAAGATCGCCCGCAAGATGCAGGCGTCGAAGGAGGTCTGGGGCAAGATTTTCGGGACGATCAATACACGCCCGAAATTCCTCGAGCACCGGTTGGAACTCGCCCAGCATGAATGGGCGCGGCTGAAGGCAAACGACAGTCTCGAGTGCCGCAATTGCCATTCCGCCGTGGCGATGGACCTACAGAGACAGACCGAGCGGGCGGCGGCAATCCACACCCGCTACCTGCTTCCCGGCCGGGCGACCTGCATCGATTGCCACAAGGGCATCGCCCACGAGCTGCCGAACATGCAAGGAATTGATCCGGGCTGGAAGATGCCGCCGGAACTGGAAGGCGAAAGCACCACCAGTTCGACTCCGATCGACGAACTGCGTCAGGCGATGAAGGAACTGCACGCGAGCAATTTCTGACGCAACTGGATCGGCGTCAATTGCTCGGGCGTGTGAGGATGAAGGCGACGGGGAGCGCCATCACAGCCGCGACGATGGCCGCAAGCATCGCGTCCGGCGCGCTGAAAAGACAGAAGAGACCGAAACTTGCGACGATCAGGGCGACGGCGGTGAACTTCGCCCTCACCGCGATCGCACCCTTTTCCCGCCAGAGGCGCAGCGAATGGCCGAAAACGGGATGCTCGACGAGCCAGCGCTCAAGCCGGGGAGACGCCCGGGCGAACAGGCCCGCCGCCAAGAGCAGGAAAGGCGTGGTGGGCAATAGCGGCAGGAACACGCCTGCGATGGCGAACCCGACCATCAGCCAACCAAGGCACAGGCAAAGGATACGCAGCGGAAGGTTCATTCGCCGTCTCCAGATCGCGTACAACAGAACCCGATCCCGAAAGTCTAATCGTGTTCATCGCACGCCCGCCTTCGAACTCGGCAACGCGGCGGTGGCATTGAGCAGCCGCGCCCCTTGCAGCGCGGCTTCGGCAATGTCCTCGAAAAGCAGCCGCGCTTCCACCAGCACGCTGCGGTCGGCATCCCCATAGCCGATCTCGTCAAGCTCGTGAAGCAATTCCATGATCGTGGCGATGCGGCGCCGCTGGCGCCGGGCCTGGTTGAGCATGCGTTTTTCGCGTTGCCTCGCCGTCAGGCTCTCGAAGCGAAGCAGCAATTCGTCGACGCGTGTGCGGCAGCCGCATTCGAGCGAAGCTCCATCGATCAACCTGCGGATCTGGCTGATCACGGTCACGAGATTTTCATCATTTGCGGTCCCATCTGCGAGCATGTCGAATTCACGTGTCATGGTGAGACTCCGGCTAAGTTGATGCGTTGCCTGCGATCCAGGCGGCTCCTTGCCGGGCGTAGTGGAACCCGTTCGAAAGCTGCGCGCCGGGATAGGCCTCTTGAAGACGGGCGATGGCATCGGCGGGTGCGGACCTGCCGGCGATTGCGTCGTCGAAGGCTCGGGCGACGGAGACCATGTCGCAGTCCTGCGGCGAAAGGCGGATCCGCGAAATGCCCGCGGCCGCCAGTTCCGGCAGCTCCTGGATCAGCGCCTGGCATGTGTGCGATACGGTCTGCACGCCATTCAGGACGAGAAAAGGCTGACGGTCGAGCGTTTCTACCGTGAGCCCATCCGGATCGTCGCCGCAGATGAACTGGCAATTGTCCTTGACCAGCCCCTTGGACCGGGCATGCGCGCAGCGGGCCGAGATCGCCAGCGGAACACGTCCGAACGCGAATATCTCGAACGATACGCCGTGTGCATCGCGAACGATTTCGCCCACGGATGTCATCGGCAGTTCCGGCGGCAGGCAGATGCTCGTGGCGCCGCGCGAGGCGAGCAGCCGTGCGGTGGCGCCGTTATAAACGTTGATCAACGGGCCGACGGAGTGTGGTTTGCCGGCCAGCAACCCGAGCGCCGACAGGTCGTTGGCTTCGACCGGGTGCGCGCTGTCGCGCACCAACGCGCGCACGACCTGGCTTTCGCGTTCGAGCGTGACGAGCGCCAGCGAGGCGAGGCTGACGCTTTTGCCTGCGCGCTCCAGCCGCTCGACCACTTCGGTGACATGCGGCTCGATAAAATGCAGCCGTTTCGAGCAGACCGTCTCGCCGATGACCACGTGGGCGATCGGTGCCTCGTCGGCGATGCGGAAATAGAAATCGCGCCATTTCGGTCCGTCCCAGAGGTAAAGAACCGGGCCGAGGCTGAGGCTTGGAAGCGTCGTGACGGTCATGATCTACCTCCAGCGCTTTTCATAGGCGCCGGACGTTGTCCGCTGGCCTTCGCTTAAGAGTCTGAGCCGCGAGATGAGGGCGGGCCGCTCGGCGGCATTCGCGGCAAGCGCGCGGCGCATCACCGAGACGACCTCCGCCACATAGGCCTTGCCGCGCTGCCGCCCCTCGATCTTCAGCGCGCTGACCCCTGCGTCGCGCAAAAGGTCGACGTGGTCCATCACGTCGAGCGAAACCGGGTCCTCGAAGGCGTAGCCGCGTTCGTCGGCGACGTTGAAGCGTCCCTTGCAAAGTGTCGGGTAGCCGGCTGCCTCGCCGGCGGGAAAGCGATTGATCGTATACTCCCCGAGTTCCGAGACGAGTTCGTTGCCGTCCTCGCGGTAGCGGACGTGGCTCGCCGGGGAACAGACGCCATTCATGTTCGGCGACTTGCCGGTCGCATAGGAGGAGAGCGAACACCGCCCCTCCGCCATCACGCAGAGCCCGCCGAAGACGAAAACCTCGATCTCGCAGCGGATCTGCCGCGCAAGGCGGGCGATGTCGGGGATGGTGAGGATGCGCGGCAGCACGACGCGCTTTGCCCGAAACGTCTCGACCAGGAAATTGACCGCGTCCGCGTTGGCGGCGGAAGCCTGCACCGATACGTGCAGGCGCTGGTCGGGATGCCGCTCGGCGGTATAGGCCATCAGGCCGAAATCGGCGAGGATGACGGCGTCGGCGCCAAGGCGTACCGCATCGTCCACGGCCTCGTGCCAGAGCTTCTCGCGACCGGCGCGCATGAAGGTGTTGATAGCAACGAAGGTCATCGCTCCGTGCTGACGGGCATAGGCGACCGCCGCCTTCAGCTCGTCGCGGGAAAAGTTCAGCCCGGGGAAATTGCGGGCATTGGTCTCGTCGCGAAAACCGCAATAGACGGCATCGGCTCCGGCATCGACGGCCTCGCGGAAGGCGGCCGGCGTGCCGGCCGGGCAGATCAGTTCCATTGGCCGGCCTCCCTGGGCAGGACGCGGCTCCTGATCTCGGCGGCGGCCCGCCGGACGAGCGGCGCGAAGGGGCCTGCGAGACTGCCGATGTCGGAGGGCAGGTCGATGTCGCAGTCGTCGAGAGCATTGCGCAGTGCCAGCATCGCTTCCATGTCGCCGGTCACCGTCAGGTCGCGCGAGAAGAACACGGCATCCCCGTCGAGCCGGCCTTCGAGCAGCCCGAGGAGGAGGACGAAACCGCCGGTGACCGAAGCGTCGGTCACCGGCAGGTTGGGCTTGCGGTGCACGGATATGTGGGCCTTGACAGGTTCGACCAGGAAGCCGACCGGCAAGTCGGACGGGATGAAGCCGTATCGCTTGGCCGCGTGTTCGCCGAGGCGATCGAAAAGGCCGGGATGACGCGCCATGACGTGGGAGAAGACGAGCCTTGTCGCCCGCTCAATGGCGGGAATGGGGATGAGCCGGAGCGGAACGGCCATCGCTGGGGGAACGGTCATGTGGAGCCTGCGAGGTGTGAATGTTCTCCCGATGTTAGCCGGCCGCCGTCGCCTGTGTTTGTCCCACATCAAAGACAGGCGGAAATCACCGGCACAAAGAGGCGGCATGAACAAAGCCTTCCGCACCGCAGAGCACTTCGCCTCGCTACAGGATTTTGCTTCGGCGCTTGAGCGCGACGGCGAGCTGAAGCGGATTTCGCGGCCTGTTTCGCTCGTCCATGAAGTGACCGAAATCCACAGGCGCGTGCTTGCGGCGGGCGGACCGGCGCTCCTGTTCGAAAAGCCGGTCGATGCTTCCGGCCGCGTGCACGCAATTCCGCTGCTCGCCAACCTGTTCGGTGCGCAAGCGCGGATCGAGCGCGGCTTCGGTCTGGAGCCGGGCGGGTTGCCGCTGCTTGCGCGGGAACTCGCGGATCTGCGTGATCCCCGCGCGCCCGGATCGCTGCGTGACGCCTGGGAGAAACTGCCCTTGCTGCGGTCCGCGCTCGCGATGTGGCCGAAGCATCATAGCCGTGCGCCGTGCCAGGAGATCGTCTGGTCGGGTCCGGAGATCGATCTCGGGAACCTGCCGATCCAGTGGTGCTGGCCGGGCGAGCCGGCGCCGCTCATCACCTGGCCGCTGGTCATCACCATGGCGCCCGACGATCCGACCGACATCAATGTCGGCATCTACCGCATGCAGGTCCTGGGCAAAGACCGCGCGATCGTCCGCTGGCTCGCCCATCGCGGCGGCGCGCGGCATCATCGCCTCTGGCAGAGACAAGGGCGGGACATGCCGGTCGCAGTCGCGATCGGGGCGGATCCGGCCATCATCCTCGCTTCGGTGATGCCGTTGCCGGACGGGTTGAGCGAACTCAATTTTTCCGGGCTCATTCGCCAGCGCCGAACGCCGGTTGCGACAGGTCGGACGGTGCCGTTGCCGGTGCCGGCGAACGCGGAGATCGTGCTCGAAGGCACCGTATCCGCCGCTGAGACGGCCGATGAAGGACCCTACGGCGACCATACCGGCTATTACAATTCCGTCGACCACTTCCCTGTCATGACGCTTTCAGCGATCACCATGCGCCGCAATCCGATCTATCTCTCCACCTATACCGGCCGGCCGCCCGACGAACCATCGCGTCTTGGCGAAGCGATGAACGTGCTGTTCGTGCCGCTCGTGAAGAAGCAGTTTCCGGAAATCGTCGATCTGTGGCTGCCGCCGGAAGCCTGTTCGTACCGGGCGATGGTCGTGGCGATCGACAAGCGTTATCCGGGCCAGGCGAAGCGGTTGATGATGGGGCTTTGGTCGATGCTGCCGCAGTTCAGCTACGTGAAGCTGATCATTGCCGTCGACCCGGACATCAATGTGCGCAACTGGCCGGATGTCGTCTGGGCGCTTTCCACGCGCTTCGACGCGAGCCGCGACGTGATGATCATCACTGACACGCCGATCGATTATCTCGACTTCGCCTCGCCGCGATCCGGTCTCGGCGGCAAGCTCGGGCTCGATGCGACCACCAAGATCGGTGCGGAGACCAACCGCGAATGGGGGAAGGTGCTCGATATGTCGCCAGAGGTGAAGGCCGACGTCGACCGGATGTGGGCCGAGCTGGGTCTAGGAGACAGTAAATGACGGGAATATCGAGGATCGTCGTCGGCGTGACCGGCGCCTCGGGAGCGGCGATCCCTTTGCGCATTGCCGAACGACTTGCGCGGATCGACGGGGTCGAGATGCATCTGGTCATGTCGCTGGCTGCACACCGGACATTGAGCCACGAGGCGGGACCTGACGCGCTGTTGCGCTTGCTCGAACGGGCTGACCGGACCTACGAGCACGACAACATCGGCGCGGCGATCGCCAGCGGATCCTTTCCTACCGCCGGCATGATCGTCTCACCCTGTTCGATGCGCACGCTGGCGGCGATCGCCAATGGACTTGCCGACAATCTCCTCGTCCGCGCCGCCGACGTGCACCTGAAGGAGCGCCGGCGGCTCGTGCTGATGACGCGCGAGACGCCGCTTCATCTCGGGCACCTGCGCAACATGTGCGCCGTCACGGAAATGGGGGCGATCGTCATGCCGCCGGTGCCGGGATTTTATCACCGGCCGACAAGCGTCGAGGCGATCGTCGACCATCTCGCCGCGCGTGCCATCGATCTCCTGGCGCTGCCTATCGCACCGCTGGCCGAAGCCTGGCAGGGATGAAGTCGGCCGAGAAGAACGTCCCGGCGGCAGGTTCAATACATCGTAAAGGCTTGCAGCAGCGGATCGGCGCCGAAGAGGGCTGAGTGGCCGCCGGCAAGCAGCCAGAGCGTGATTGCGGCCGTGGCAAAGGCCGACAGCACCAGGACCGGATCGAGACGGAAGCGGGCGCGGCCGCTGAGGATCGCCGCGAACGGCCAGATCGACGTGCCGGCGGCAGCGGTCGGCCAGTTGTCGCCGAGGCGCCGGCGCGCGCGCCGCTCGACCATCAGGAAACCGCCCGCAGCAAACAGCGCGAAACCGCCGAAGAGCACGAGCGAGCGAAGATCGCCGTTCGGAACGACGTGTCCCGCCGCCCAGATGAGGAACCCCCAGAGCACCGGATGCCGGGTGACGCCGACGATCGCTCCCGTCCGCTCGGTGCCTTGAAAGATCGAGACGGAAAGCGCGTTCTCGCTGAAGAGGCCTGCAAGAACGAGGAAGATGCCGAGGGGTGCAAGCACAAGCGTCACCCAGGCCTGCCAGGGCGCCGGGTCCCAGAGCGGTATGAAGTCCAGTGTCAACGCCGCGTGGAAGACCCAGACGAGCGCGACGATCGAGAGCAGCGAATAGCCGGCAAAATAACCCTTCCGGCCCAGCCGCTGAATGAGCCGCGCGCGAAGTTTCGGCATGGCGGGCACCATGTGGAGCGCGAGAAAGACCGCGAAGGCCAGGAGAAATTCAAGCATGGCAATTACCTCTAGACACGCGACGGACGCCACTTGCAAGTCCGCCGGGACCACACCCCCCTCTGCCCTGCCGGGCAGAGGGGGTGTGGACCTCCGTTTGCGCCGTTGCAATCTGACAGGGCGACCGGCGGGTTTCCTTGATCTGCCGCAAGCCCCGGGCTCAGCGGTCGAGAAAGAGCACCACGGCAATCGCGATCGAGAACAGGACGGCCGAGACCGTGCCGGCGCGCTGCAACACGCCCATGCGATGGAGGACAAGGGCGAAAACGATGATGATGGGGGTTGCGACCGAAAGGCCGATCTGTGCGTCTGTCATCGAATAACTCCTGGATCACGATGATTTGGGTCGACTCGACCAGAAATCATAAACGTCATCGATTCTAATAAGTTAGCGCGGGATGCGGGCGGAAAACCGCGCGCACTTTCCCTCGTCCCGCTTTAGTTGCCTTCGCCGATATCGGGTTTTTGGCCCGGCTTCCTTGCGCAATGTCAAAGACATCACTTCGCCGGCTCGCCTAAGTGCCGATCGTTTCCGCTCAAGGGAGATGTGGCATGGATGCACGGGCACCAACTGACGTCGAGGCGAAAGAAGAAGCACCCGCGGACGAGTTTCTGCTCTGGGTTCTGGTCTGGAGCGAACTCGCCGCCTTCGGCATCCTGCTTATCGCCTTCCTCGTGACCGGCCTTCTGCAAGCGGATGCATTTGCTGCCGGGCGAAGCGAACTCAACCCGGTGCTCGCGGGCATCAACACGCTGGTGCTTTTGACGAGCGGCTGGCAGGCAGCGCTCGCCGCGCGCAAGTCCGCACTACCCGGGGAGCGCCGGCGTGCCCTGGTCATGGCGGCCCTGCTCGGTTTCGTCTTCGTCGCGGTCAAACTCGCGGAATATAGCGGCGAATTTGCAAGCGGCGACATTGCCCGGCTCGGTGCCTTCTTCGAGCTCTATTTCCTGATCACCGGGTTCCACCTGCTGCATGTGGTCTTCGGCGGCCTCATCCTGCTTCTCGTCGCCTGGCGCCAGACACCCGGCAACATAACCCTGATAACAACCCTCTGGCACGTCATCGATCTCATCTGGATCGTGATGTTCCCGATCATCTATCTGGTATGACGTCATGACGGACCGCACTCGAAACCAACTCGGTCGAACCTGGATCGTGCTCGTTGCCATCGTCCTTTCGGGCATGCTGGCGGTCGCCTTTCAAGGCCGTGCCCCTGTTGTCGTTGCCGCCGTTCTCGTCCTGGCGCTCATCAAGGCCAGACTGATCATCCTGGATTTCATGGGCCTGCGCAGCGGTCCGGCCGCCATGCGGCGCGGGCTTCTCGTCTGGCCGCTGGTCCTCGCGCTTCTGGCAGCGGCGAAGCTGTTCGCCACCGGCATGCCTTCCCTTTGAAACCGCTCTCCTTGTTTGCCGAAACGCAAAGAACGCGCGCGGGAAATCCATAGACATGGATCGTGCCCCGGACATTCGTCGGCACCGCGACAGGCGGCGCCAAGCGGGGAGGGGATCAGATCAAGCCGGCCACGCTTTCGCGGCCATCTGAAATCGAAAGGACCACGTGATGGCAGAACGCCTCACCAAGACCGGGGCCCGAAACGTCTTCTACGGCGGGTCCTTCTTCTTCTTTGCAATATTCGTCGGGCTGACCGCCCATAGCCACTACTACATGAAGACGAGCTCGACGGACGAGACGACGCTGACGGACTCGGTCGGGCGCGGCAAGCACGTCTGGGAAAAGAACTCCTGTATCAACTGCCACACGCTTCTCGGCGAAGGCGCCTATTTCGCGCCCGAGCTCGGCAATGTCTGGAAGCGTTGGGGCGGGGACAAGGATCCGGACGGCGCGCGCGAGACGCTGAAGGCGTGGATGGCGGCGCAGCCCTCCGGCGTCGAAGGGCGCAGGCAGATGCCGCAATTCAATCTCACCGAACAGGAGCTCAATGATCTCGCCGACTTCCTGGAGTGGACGAGCCGCATCAAGACCCAGAACTGGCCACCGAACGAAGCCGGCTAAGCGTTGCGATTGGAGTTAAGAACCATGAAATACCAGACCCAGAAGGTCGCGATGCTCTATTTTTATGGCGCGCTCGGCCTGTTTCTCGCCCAGGTGCTGTTCGGTGTCCTCGCCGGCACCATCTACGTCTTGCCCAACACGCTCTCCGAACTCCTGCCGTTCAACATCGTGCGCATGGTGCACACCAATGCGCTGATCGTCTGGCTGCTGATGGGCTTCATGGGCGCCACCTATTATCTCCTGCCAGAGGAAGCGGAAACGGAGCTTTACAGCACCAGGATCGCCGTGGCGCAGTTCTGGCTCTTCCTGATCGCGGCGGCAGTCGCGGTGGTCGGATACCTGTTCCATGTTCACGAGGGCCGCGAGTTTCTCGAACAGCCCTTCGCGATCAAGGTCGGCATCGTCGTGGTGGCGCTGATGTTCCTCTACAACATCACGCTGACCGTTCTCAAAGGCCGCAAGACGACGGTGACCAACATCCTGATCTTCGGCCTGTGGGGTGTGGCGATCTTCTTCCTGTTCGCCTTCTACAACCCGATGAACCTGGCGCTCGACAAAATGTACTGGTGGTACGTCGTCCACCTGTGGGTTGAAGGCGTCTGGGAGCTGATCATGGCATCGGTGCTCGCCTTCCTGATGATCAAGCTCAACGGCATCGACCGCGAGGTCGTCGAGAAGTGGCTCTACGTCATCGTCGGCCTGGCGCTCTTCTCGGGCATCCTCGGCACCGGCCACCACTACTACTGGATCGGCGCTCCCGGCTACTGGCAGTGGATCGGCTCGCTCTTCTCGACGCTCGAAGTCGCACCGTTCTTCACCATGGTGATCTTCACCTTCGTGATGACCTGGAAGGCCGGGCGCAAGCATCCGAATCGTGCGGCCCTGCTCTGGTCGATCGGCTGCTCGGTGATGGCCTTCTTCGGCGCCGGCGTCTGGGGTTTCCTGCACACGCTGTCCTCGGTGAACTACTACACCCATGGCACGCAGGTGACTGCGGCCCACGGCCACCTCGCCTTCTTCGGCGCCTATGTGATGCTGAACCTTGCGGTGATGGCCTATGCGATCCCGGAAATCCGCGGCCGCCAGCCCTACAACCAGTGGCTCTCGATCGTCAGCTTCTGGGCGATGTGCACCGCCATGTCGGTGATGACCTTCGCCCTCACCTTCGCGGGCGTCCTTCAGGTCCACCTGCAGCGCGTCCTCGGCGAAAGCTACATGGACGTGCAGGACCAGCTGGCGCTGTTCTACTGGATCCGCCTCGGCTCCGGTGCCGTCGTCCTCGTCTCGGCGCTGATGTTCATCTGGGCGGTGCTGGTTCCCGGCCGGGAACGCAGCGAAAGGCTCAGCCCTTTGATCCAGCCCGCCGAATGACCGACATTACTGGCCCAGACAATGCGTCGGGGCCGGTCCTTCCGTTTGCTTCGACTGTTTGTCACGGAGATCAAAATGAATTTCGTCCTGCCGAACGCACCCCGCCCGACCGCCGACATTCCGCACTACAGTCCGCTCGGCAACGAATGCGCGCTGTTCGAAACCGCCTGGGTGAGGCAATTGCCGCTCTTGCTGAAAGGACCGACCGGCTGCGGCAAGACACGTTTTGTCAGCCATATGGCGGCAAGACTCGGCCTGCCGCTTTCGACCGTTTCCTGCCATGATGATCTTGCCGCCGCGGATCTCACCGGCCGTTACCTCTTGAAGGGCGGCGATACCGTCTGGGTCGACGGGCCGCTGACGCGCGCGGTGCGCGAGGGCGGTGTGTGCTATCTCGACGAAATCGTCGAGGCGCGCAAGGACGTTGCCGTCGTCCTGCATCCGCTGACCGACGACCGCCGCATGCTGCCGCTGGAGCGCACCGGCGAGATGCTCGCGGCGCCGCCCGGTTTCATGCTGGTCGTATCCTACAATCCCGGCTACCAGAATCTCCTCAAGAGCCTGAAGCCGAGCACGCGGCAACGCTTCGTCGCGATCGAGTTCGATTTCCTGCCGAAGGCTCGGGAAATCGCCGTCGTCTCGGCGGAAAGCGGCCTCGCGGAGGCGCAGGTGGCCCGGCTCGTCGATCTCGCCGCGCGCCTCAGGGCCCTCAAGGGCCACGATCTCGAAGAGGGCGTTTCGACCCGTCTGCTCGTCTACTGCGCCTCCCTGATCGACGCCGGGATGCCGGCGAAGGAAGCTGTTCGCGCCGCCATGATAGAACCCTTGACCGACGAGCCGGATGTCCGGGCCGCCCTGCTGGAAGTGGCCGAGTCCCTGATAGCGTGAGGTCCCTGGCGATGCTCGATTTCCTCGAACTGGAAGAAACGGTCGGTCGTGCCTGGCACCGCTTCATCGGCAATACGCGCACATGGCGGCGCCATCCGGAGCACGCGGTGCGGCTCGCCGATCTCCTGCCGGTGCTCGCGATCTCGTTCCGCGGGCACGGCGGCGAGAGTGCGGTGCAGATCGCCCCGGCCCGCGGGCGTACATCGGCCCACAGGCTCAAATGGCGCCACAGGGTGGGCCTCGGGGAAGAAAAGCTGGTGCAGCCCGGGCGCGATCATGCATCGCTGATGCTGCCGACGGAAATCGATCTTTTCCCGGACAAGGACCTCAATCGCGACCTCTATTTCTGGCTTGTCGCCTATATGGCGACGATGTCGCTGGAGCCGCTGGCGGAGGCGGATCTTCTCCGCCGCGATCTTGCCGCACTCGCCCGTGCGGAAGTAACGGTCACGGCGGTGTTAGGCACGTTTCCGGGCATGCGCGCGCGCTACCGCCGCCTGGCGGCAGCCGTCCTTGCCGAGCGGACGCGAGGCGCGCTGCCATCCGTGGAGCAGCATGTCGAAAACCGCATTCTCGGCATGTTGCGGAAGACCGCCGGGGAGCCGGACGAGACTTTGCCGGTGATCTTCCCGCATCGGGCGCCGCCCGGCTATCTGCCGATGCTGCCTCTTCCGCTCTGGCCGGATGCGCTGGTGCGCGCCGAGACGGAAACACGGCGCGAGGACGATGAGCCAGCGCAAGGCAGGGCGTCGTCGTCTGCTGTCGAGGCCGAGCGCCATGTCGCGACCCGCGAGAACCCCGAGAACCGCAAGGGCGACCGCAGCCCCTTCATCCTCAACCGCTTCGAGAAGATCCTTGCGATGGCGGAGATGGTCAACGTCGACCGGCCCGCCGACGACAGCGACGACCACGACGCGAAGGCGGCTGAAGAGCTGGACGAGATGACGCTCGGCGAACGGAAGGGCCGCCCGGCCGCCCGTTTCCGGTTCGATCTGGACCTGCCGCCCGAGGCGGTCGACGTCACACCGTTGACGGCCGAACGTACTTATCCGGAGTGGAACTACCGCACCGGCACCTATCTCAAGGACCATTGCCGCGTGTTGGCTTCCCCCGCTTCCGCGCTCGGCGACCGCGTCGAGCTGACCGCGGGGACGCAAAGCCTCATCCGTCGCATGCGGCGCCAGTTCGAGGTGCTGCGTCCGCGCCACGAGACCTTGCGCGCGCAGCTCGATGGTGCCGACCTCGATCTCGACGCCGTGGTTCGTGCACGCACCGACCTTGCGGCCGGCGGCCAGGGAAGTGACCGCATTCACCTGATGAGCCGGCCGCAAGCGCACGATCTCGCCGTCACCATCCTTGTCGACGTGTCCCTCTCGACCGATTCCTGGTCGGACAATCACCGCGTTCTCGATGTCGAGAAGGAGGCGCTGACGATCCTGGCGCATGGCCTGGCGGCCTGCGGCGACAACCATTCGATCCTGACCTTCACGTCGCGTCGGCGCGACTGGGTGCGGGTGGAAACCGTCAAGGCTTTCGACGAAGCAATGAGCGGCCTCGTCGAAGCGCGGATCGCTGCGCTCAAGCCCGGCTATTACACCCGCATCGGCGCTGCCATCCGGCATGCTTCGGCCGAACTCCGCAAGCAGCCGAACCGCAAGAAACTGCTTCTGGTGCTGACCGACGGCAAGCCGAACGACGTCGACCATTACGAGGGACGCTTCGCGCTCGAAGACAGCCGCCGTGCCGTGTCGGAGGCCCGCCGAAGCGGGATCAGCACCTTTGCCGTCACCGTCGACCGCGAGGCGCGATCCTATGTGCCGACGATGTTCGGCCAGAACGGCTATGCCATGGTCGGCAACATTGCCCGGCTATCGGCCGCACTTCCCGCCATCTATCGCGGGCTTGCCGGATAGATGAGGCCGGAGTTTGGGGAGAAGCACGGCAGACCGCATGAGGGTGCCGTACCCCGCTCCCAATCGTGCCGCGGCCGGCTTCTCATCGAGGGCTGGGTTGCTCCTCTTGAAGCCGTTGCACCGCTGGGCTAGCATCAATCGTGCTGCTGTAGGGCGCGTCGGCTTGCGAGCCGGAGGGGCATTGCCCGCCTACGAGAAAGTCAAACCGTAGTGCGCGCCCATGCCAAACAGCGAAAACCTCAGAAAGCAAGCCAAACTGTACCTGCGATGGCACCATGAACGGTACTATCCTGTCGCGGAGCAGATCAGGTCAGCTCTCGCCAAATTCCGAGACTTAACCGATGCGGACGTCTTGAAGGCGGAGTTCCGGCTCAGCGACGCGCAGGAGCTTGTCGCCAGAAAACACGGTTTCGAGAATTGGGCCGCCCTCATCAAAGGGATCGACACCATGACAGTACCAGCAGCCTCCACCGGTAACTCTCTCATCATGGCCGCAGAGCCGCAGCTCTTCGTTTCCGACATCGAGATGGCGTGCCGATTTTACGTTCAGAAGCTCGGCTTCAAGATCGCGTTCTCTTACGGGGAGCCGCCATTTTACGCTCAGGTGTTTCGCGACGGCGGCCGCTTGAACCTGCGAAAAGTCGGCGGCCCTGTTTTTGACAACGGCTTTCGGGAGCGGGAACGTGATGCGCTTTCTGCAACACTCACCCTCGACGATGCCAAGCCGCTATTCCTGGAATATCAAAGCGCAGGCGTCACATTTCACCAGAGCTTGAAGACAGAGCCGTGGGGAGCTCGCACCTTCATTGTGCGGGACCCCGATGGCAACCTGATCGCGTTCGCGGGTGGCAAAGCTTAGCCGCGCTTTGGCGGGTGAGGACAGGCACTCAGCCGCACCTGTCCCTCACGCAGCCTTGCTGTGTGTCCTTTGCGACTGCTCGAGATAGGCGTCGAAGGCGGCGGCGACGGCTCGAATGACGAAGCGGTGATCCTGCCGTACCTGAATGACGCCGCCGGTAACGTCCAGCACGCCGTCATCGGCTAGCGCCGCGAGCTTGGCGTTCTGGTCGATAAGCCGACGCGCGTCGAAACCGTGGGCCGCGGCGATCGCGGCAACGTCGGCGCTGAAGTCGCACATCAGCCTTTCGATGACCTCGGCCCGCATGCGGTCTTCGCCGGTCAGGCGATATCCCTTTGCCGTCGCCAGGCGACCCCCCGCGATGTGGCGCGCGTAGAGGCCGGGCGCGACTTCGTTCTGCGCATAACCTTCCTGCGAACGGCCGATGGCGGACGCGCCGAAGCCGATGAGCGTCTCGCAATTGTCGGTCGTGTAGCCCTGAAAATTGCGCCGCAGCTTTCCGGCGTCCTGGGCCTTCACGAGGTCGTCGTGCGGCAGGGCGAAGTGGTCGAGACCGATCTGCCGATAGCCGGCTGCGACGAGCGTTTCGCTGATCGCCATCGCCTGCGCATTGCGGGCGGCGCCGTCCGGCAGTGCGTTCTCGTCGATCATGCGCTGGTGCTTCTTGAAGGAGGGGATGTGGGCATAGCCGAAGACGGCAAAGCGCTCCGGCCGCATCGCCAAGGCGGCTTTAGCGGTTGCGACGCAGGACTCGACGGTCTGATGCGGCAGGCCGTAGATCAGGTCGAAATTGATGCTCTCGACGCCGGAGCGGCGCAGATGATGCACGGCGTCTGCTGTCTGCGCCTCGCTCTGGATTCGGTTGATGGCTTTCTGGACGACCGGATCGAAGCTTTGCACGCCGAGACTGGCGCGGGTGACGCCGCCGGCGCCAAGCGCTTCCGCCATCTCGACCGTCAGCCGGCGCGGATCGATCTCGACCGCGATGCCGGTCGCGCCCGCGAAGGAGAATTGCTCGCGCAACAAATTCATGAGCGCAAGGAATTCCGCCGGCTCGATGATCGTCGGCGTGCCGCCGCCGAAATGCACTTCGCCGATTGGAAGAGGCTGCCGCGTGCGGCCGGCCACCATCCGGATCTCGTCCTTCAAGACCGCGAGATAGTCGAGGATCGGCTCGTCCTGCCGGGTGATCGTCGTGTGACAGCCGCAGTACCAGCACATCGAACGGCAGAAGGGGATATGCAGATAGAGCGATACGTCTTGCTCGCGCGGTATCGCCGCCAACCATTCGGAATAGGTTTCGTGGTCGATCGTGTCCGCAAAACGCGGCGCGGTCGGATAGCTTGTGTAACGCGGCAGGCGCATTTCGCCGTATTTCTGCAGGATTGAGGCATGCATGGCGGTTCCTTCGGTCATGTCGGAAATTCATGACCGGACTGTAGGGCGCGATGCCGGAGGCTTCTTTGCGAAATGCCAAGTACTGCATGTTTCCTTAAGTCGTCGCCGATTCAAGGACAAAACATGCAGCGATTCAAAACGCGACGGCCTTTGTGCGTCTGATAAGACGCACGGCGCTGTAGCAGGTGCGTTGCTCAATCCGGAATTTGTTTGCGCTTCGACAACATGCTGCGTTGCCGCGCCGACTAGTTTTCTCAAATCCGGGCGACCACGCCGCCTCGTCCCGGAAAGCTGAACAATGTCGGCGGCGGCGAACGGATCCCTCATGACAACTGCAGAAACGGAATCAAAGCCCTCCATCGACGTCCGGACCATTCCCCCGGTGGAGCGCCACCCGAAAATTTTCGGCATGCTGAATGCTCTCGCCGCAGGAGGTTCCCTCATCCTCATCAATGACCACGACCCGCGACCGCTCCACTACCAGCTCGAAGCGAGGCATCCGGGCGAATTCTTCTGGGAATATCTGGAACAGGGACCCGACGTATGGCGCGTCGAAATCGGGCGGCTTGAGGCCTCCGGCTGCGAATGCTGCTGTGGTAGCCATTGAGCGGCGACCGCATTCCTGCCTATCAGAACCGGTCACGTGAGCTCGCCACTGCATGATTGCTTAAATCGTAGCCGGTTTAAGGATAAAAACATGCAGCAATTCGAGATGCGACAGCGTCCTTTGCGCGTCTGATATGACGCACGGCGCTTTAGGTTCGCGTGATCCGGTCAACCAGGTGAATCGAGATGTTCGGGGCCACGCTATCTCGCTGGACCATGTCCTATTTCGCTGCCGCACTCGCCTTTCTCTTGATCGGCGAGACGATGATGGTCCTCGGTTACGGATATCCCGCCGCTGCGATTGAGGCGCCCGAAACCCTGGCGCTGGTTCATACGATCGCGCTCGGCTGGTTGAGCCTGCTGATGGCGGGTGCGCTGCTGCAATTCGTGCCGGTCCTTGTCGGCCGGCCGCTTTGCTGCACCCATCTCGCTCTTCCCGCCCTCGTGCTTCTCGTAGCCGGCATCGGCGGCCTGGTGCTCGGTTTCGTCGGGCTTTCCGGCAGTATCGATCTGCCGCCGATCGTGCTGCCGGTGGCGGCGGCCCTGACGATAGCCGGCTTTGCCTTAATCGGGGCCGCCTTCGCGGTGACGCTATGGCGCGCGCGGCCTCTGCCGCTCACCGCGCGGTTCGTCGTCGTTGGTCTCGGCGCTCTGGTCGTTACGGTGCTGCTCGGCGGAAACTATGCCTTTGTCCGCGGAGGCTTGGCGGAGGCCGATGCTGCGATCGCCCTCACATTGGAAGGTGTCTCGCTGCATGCCGTACTCGGTCTCGGCGGCTGGCTGACCTTTACAACGATGGGCGTCAGCTATCGTCTCCTGACCATGTTCATGCTTTCGCCGGACGCGGAGCGTCGCAGCAGCAGGGTAGTCTGGCTGTCCGGCAGCGGTGCGCTTGGCCTGGTAGCCGGCGTCGTTCCGCTTATTCTGGCGGGCTCGCCCGGCCGTCTCGCCTTGTTGGTCCCTGCCGCCTGCCTTGGCGTGCTCGCGGTCGTGTTCTATGCCAGCGACATCTTTCGGATCTACCGGGAGCGAAGGAGGCGGGAAATCGAGCTCAACACCCGCGCGAGCATAGGCGCCTTTGGCGCGCTTGCCGCCGCCACGGTTCTTTTCGTGGGACTGCTCGTGACCGACCGCATGGAACAGGGCATCGGTTCGCTCGTTTATCTCGTCGCGTTCGGCTGGTTGACGGGCATGGGCCTTGCCCAGCTTTACAAGATCATTCCTTTCATGACCTGGCTCGAATGTTATGGCCCGGCGCTCGGCCGCACCCCGACGCCGCGTGTCCAGGATCTGGTCGTCGAACGGCGGGCGTTCGGCTGGTTTCGCGCGTTCTACGCATCGGTGCTGATCGCGACCCTCAGTCTCTCGGTTGGTGCGCAGCCACTTTTCCGGCTTGCCAGCCTTTGCCAATTGGTCGCAATCTTGGTGCTTGTCCTCGAGTTTACCCGTGCGCGCCGGCTCTCGAACGTACCCGCCAGCCTTCGCTTGCCGACAGGTGCTCAACGTCCGCACCTTTTCCTGCCATCCTTTCAGTTATGGAGACAACCATGACCATAGAACCGCACGAACTTGATGTCCGGCCGATATTGCGCGGCGGCGGTGATCCTTTTCAGGTGATCATGAACGCCGTCGACAACCTCGCTCCCGGACAGGCTCTGAGGCTCATCGCCTCCTTCCGGCCGGTGCCGCTTTTCAGCGTCATGGCCGGGCGCGGGTTTTCCCACCAGGAAGAGGCCCTCGGCAACGGCGACTGGGCCGTGCTGTTTACCCCTGAGGGGCAGGTTGACGACGTTCGCATGTCGGCCGGGGACATGGATCTCAACGGATGGACGGATCCAGTGCGCCAGCTCGACCTGACCGAGCTTGATCCGCCGGAGCCGATGGTGCGCATCCTCGCCGCCGTCGAGAAGATGGAAGCCGGCGAAGTGCTTTTCGCCCTGCTCTCGCGCGAGCCGCTGTTTCTCTATCCCGAACTCGCCAAGCGCGGTCATCGCTGGGCCGGAAACTTCGATGTGACCGGCGAGGTTTATCGCATCCTCATTCGCGTCGGAAAGCCGGGTCATCATGTCGGCGCCTGATGCGGAGGAATTGGTCGAGCGCATCCGCGACGCGCTGCGGATCGTCATCGATCCGGAACTGGGATCGAACGTCGTCGACCTCGGCCTGATCTATGACATCGAGGTGCGGGAGGGCGGCGTCGTGCGCGTCACCATGACGACGACCGTGAAAGGCTGCCCGGCGGCGGCGTTCCTCAAGGAGGCGGTTGAGAACTGCGTCTGGTATGTTCCCGGCGTCGAATATGCCGAGGTGCGGCTGACCTATGAGCCGGCATGGACACCGGACAGGATGGCCTCGGCTGTGCAGTCTTACGGACGATGAGAGGCAGCGTGACTATAGCGCCGCGCGTCCTATCAGACGCGCAACGGACGCTGTAGCGCTTTGAATTGCTGCATGTTTTTATCCTTAACTCAGTTACGATTTAAGGAAACATGCAGTGGCCGCCGCCTCTTCATCGAAGCGGGCAATTCCGCTCAGAGAACGAAGTAACCCTTCTGCATGGCCACGGCATCGTCGAGGTGAATGGCGAAATCCGCCTTCCTGTCGCCGTTGACGTCACCATAAATATAGGTGTCGGACGCCGCGCGGTCGTAGCGCAGCTCGCCCTTGCCGCCGGAAAAAGCGGCTGTTCCGACGAAGACGAATGCCTGGTTTCCCGTCGCCGTCGTGTTGGCGTCGATCGCCGAAAGGTCGAGCCTGTCCGATTGCGAGGCGACGAAATCGTAGAGCGTGTCACGGCCAGTCGTGGCGACGGTCGTTTCCGTGAGCGCCTTGAAGAGAAACCTGTCGGCTCCGGTCCCGCCGGTCAGCCTGTCCGCTCCGGCGCCGCCATACAGGCTGTCATTGCCGACGCCGCCGTCGAGCAAGTCGTTGCCGCTGTAGCCGCTCAGCGCGTCGTTGCCGGCATTGCCGCGAAGCGTGTTGGCGGCCTGGTTGCCGATGATCGAATCGCTGGCCGATCCGCCCAGAACGTTTTCGATCAGCGAGCGCGTGTCGCCATGGTAAAGCAGGGCATTGAAGATATTGCCGCGCGCGTAGCCGTCGTTCGGACCGCCGCCGAGATAGGCAAGCTGGTCGGCGCTGAAGGTCGAGGCTTGGCCGGGGCGCAAGTCGATCTTGAGCCCGGTCTTGTAGGCGGAGAGGTCGTAGGTGTCGGTCCCGCCGCCATCCCAGACAGTCGCGAAAATCCGGTTGGCGCCTGGGGCGATGGCGGTCGCGCCGTTGACCAGCGTGGCGCCGCTTCCCGGTGTCCATTTATAGACGGTGTTGCCGCTGTTGGTCGTGAAGTCGGCGCCATACATCTCCTGCAGCGCGGCGATGTCGGCCATCATGAAGGTTTGCGGCGCACCGAAGCGCTCGTACCAATAGGCGTTGCCGGAGCCGATGAAGCCGCTGTAGGTCATGATCGAATATTCGATCGAATTATATTGCGCGGGCAGCGCCCCGTAGTCGTCGGCCTCATGCCCGTGCGACAGGCCGAGTGCATGACCAAGCTCGTGCAGCAGCGTATGCCACGCGTAGTTTCCGGCCACGGGCGTGCGATAGTCATTAACGGTGCCGGCATAGGCCGTACCGAACCAGATGTCGCCGGCTTCAGGATTGGTACCCGGGTAATAGGCATAGGCTGTTGACGGCACCTTCGACTGCGCGAACCGGACTGTCGCGGTGTTGGCGCTGCCGAGGGCCAAGCTGGCGTTGGTGAAGCCTTCGACGGAGAAGCCGTCATTGGCGGCGGAACCGAAGGATTGCTCCATGGCGAAGAGTGCGGCGTTTTTCTGAGCCGCCGATACGGCAGCAAAGCTGCTGTTCTTTTCCCCACTGTAGCTGTAGCTGCCGGCGGCTGTGGGAAAGGCATAGGTGATCGTGCCGTTCCACGCCACACTCGAGAGCACCCCGTTAATGAGGCTGTTCCCGGTTGGCTGCACAAATTTGATGGATTTGCCCGTTCCGCTCATGCAAATTCCCACTCTTGACGTGATGGCGCCTACTGCATGTTTCCTTAAATCGTCGCCGATTAAGGAAACATGCAGCAATTCAAAGTGCTACAGCGTTCTTTGCGCGTCTGATAAGACGCGCGGCGCTGTAGAGCCTGAAAGCTCGCGTCCGGGACAATAGCCGCCGCGAGATACGATTCTCATAAGCCGATCGTTAAAATTGGAGACATTTTTGTGGCGTTCCGCGGATTACTGAAACCGGTCGGCCTAGCCGTTCTGGCGATCGGCCTGTCGACCTCTGTGCAAGGCGTGAAGAAAGCAGGCGGGGTAGAGATGCAGAAACCTCCGGATCCCGAGGTGGCCGTCAGGTCCGAGTTCGAGCGGGTGAAGGCGAAGAACACCGTCGAGGCCTATGAACGCTTCATTCGCCGCCACCCGGACCACGCGCTGGTTGAGGAAGCGCGAAAGGCCCTGCTGCGACTCAAGCAGTAGTACGGCCGGCGGGCGACGCCGCCGGCCAGAGCTGGTCTCAGGCCGCGCCGCGCGGCGAGCGGCGGTTGCGCACCAGCATCGGCCCGTATTCCAGGCAGAACAGGGTGAATGCGCATATCCAAAGGGCGCCCGATACGGCGGCCAGGACGTGGTAATAGGCCGGCACGACTTCCGCGAAGGGCCGCACCAGCGCCGCGCCGATGATTGCCACGTAGGATGCGCTGGTGATCGGCGACGCCGTCAACGGCCGGCCGGTGTGTCCCCGGCTTGCGCGGGTCATTACCGCCAGCATCATGCACGCCATGACGCCGACGGTCAGGATGTGCATCACCGGGTATTCCCCGAGTGCGCCGAGCGCGCCTGCGGCAATCCCGGCGAACCCCAAGGGCACGAAGGCGTAGGCGATGTGCAGCACGAGGAGCAGCTTCTCGGGATAGGTCGTCCAGCCGCGCCAGCGAAGCAGGCGGGCAATGTGAAGCAAGGATGCGATTGTCGCGATTGCGGCGGTGAGCACATGTTCCGGCGCCAGCGCCCAGGAAGCGAGCGCTGCGATGCCCGTCAGGATGGCGACGGTGTCCAAGCGATTATAGGGCACGGGAAAATCGGTGCGGCCGAACTTGTTCAGCCAATTGCGCGTGAAGCTCGGCAGAATTCGTCCCCCGACGATCATGATCAGCATGACATAGGCCCCGATCGCCAGCCTTGCCGCCGTATCGACGTTGGCCTCGGCCAGCACCGCGAGGTGGAAATGCACGTTGGCGCACGACAGCAACACCAATCCGCCGATCACCTTCAGGTCCTTCCATTTCCGACCCGCGATCACTTCGCGGGCGCAGATCGCCAGTAGCGTCGGTAGAAACAATGCTTCGACAGCGGCCGCCGGCGTCAGGCCGAGAAGATCGGTTGCGAGCAACGCCAACCGGCCGGCGAGCCAGAGGCCGAAGATCAAGGCGAGCGGCAGGCCCGACACAGGAAGCCTGCCGGTCCAGTTCGGCACCGCCGTCAGGAGGAAGCCCGCGAGCACGGCGGATGAGAAACCGAACAACATTTCATGGGCATGCCAGTGCGCGGCGCCGTAGACCCCAGCGATATCGATGCCCGCGCTTAGCGCCGCGATCCACGCGGCCATCGCGCCGACAGCCCAAAGACCTGCTCCGAGAAAGAACGGCCTGAAGCCATAGGAGAAGAGAACGGGCCCGGTGGTGGCAAGCCCGCGCGGTATGCTCCCACGGGGCGGCGATTTGCTGCGCATACGAAACATTGTCCGATCCTGTCTGCGGGGATCCCGATCGATATCGAGATGGCACCGAGTACCATGGGGGGAGGTCCATTCTTTGCGAAAACGCAAGTATTGGCGCGCTTTGCTGAATCGCAAGTATTGGTGGAGGTGCGACAAAGTGCGCAGGTGAATTTCCCGAAATATGCGAGGCGTCGGGAAACGTTTGTTCCAAGACAAAGATGTCGGCGGCATCTGGTTCTACTTGGAATACGAACGCTGAAAAACGAGCGGTCAAAGCAACGGTGAGCCGGCCGTGGGGGCAATGGCAACCGTAACACGTTGAATATTGGCGTGATCTTCCGACAGCAATTCCGGTGTCGCGATCATGCCCAAGGAGAGCGATGATGAGTGAACAGCTTCAGATGACTCGCAGGACGGTTCTTGCCGGCGCGGCCTTCGCAGGCGCCTTGACGCCACTCTTGCAGACGGCGACCGCGCAGGCGGCGCCCGCGGCCGCGGTGGCCACTCCGCCGGTCGACATCTCGACCTTGCCGCGCGTGAAGGTGGAGCTCGTTAAGCCGCCTTTCGTCCATGTGCATGAACAGGCGGCCAAGGCCGGTCCTCGCATCGTCGAATTCACGATGACCATTCAGGAAAAGAAGCTCGTGATCGACGGCGACGGAACGGAAATCAACGCCATGACTTTCAATGGCTCGGTACCGGGCCCGCTGATGGTCGTGCACGAGGGCGATTATGTCGAACTCACGCTGATCAACCCGGACACCAACACGCTCTTGCACAATATCGACTTTCACGCCGCGACCGGTGCGCTCGGCGGCGGCGGCCTGACGAAGGTCAATCCCGGCGAAGAGGCAGTTCTGCGCTTCAAGGCAACCAAGCCGGGCGTGTTCGTCTACCATTGCGCGCCGGAAGGCATGGTGCCCTGGCACGTCACCTCGGGCATGAACGGCGCAATCATGGTGCTGCCGCGCGACGGCCTCAAGGACGAAAAGGGCCAGGCGCTCACCTATGACCGCGTCTACTATGTCGGCGAACAGGATTTCTACGTGCCGCGCGACGAGGCCGGCAACTACAAGAAGTACGAAACCCCCGGCGACGCCTACGAGGACACGGTCAAGGCCATGCGCACGCTGACTCCGACGCATGTCGTCTTCAACGGTGCCGTGGGGGCGCTTACCGGCGAGAACGCCTTGACCGCCGCCGTCGGCGAACGGGTGCTGATCATCCATTCGCAGGCGAACCGCGATACGCGGCCGCACCTCATCGGCGGACATGGTGACTACGTCTGGGCGACCGGCAAGTTCCGCAATCCGCCCGAGCTGGATCAGGAGACATGGCTCATCCCCGGCGGCACGGCGGGCGCGGCTTTCTACACATTCCGGCAGCCCGGCATCTATGCATATGTCAACCACAATCTGATCGAAGCGTTCGAACTCGGCGCGGCCGGCCATTTCAAGGTCACCGGCGAATGGAACGACGATCTGATGACGTCGGTGGTCAAGCCGGCATCGATGTAAGCTGGTACTTACGAAGCGCCGCCGCGGGGCCGCATCAAATCTCCCCGCGTCGGCCGCGACAAATGTCCCATGCGGAAACTAAGCCATGAGCAAGAAGAACCGGAAAACTTCGCCGTCGATCCTCTCGCTGACTGTGCCAGCGGCCCTGCTCGTCGCTCTCAGCGTTAC
Source organism: Sinorhizobium chiapasense (assembly GCF_036488675.1). Lineage (NCBI taxonomy): Bacteria > Pseudomonadati > Pseudomonadota > Alphaproteobacteria > Hyphomicrobiales > Rhizobiaceae > Sinorhizobium > Sinorhizobium chiapasense. Next base: position 1,578,806 of record NZ_CP133152.1, on the reverse strand, counting down.
GGTGTCTGCGAAACTCGGCCTGTTCGATCCGGTGGGGCCGGTCTCCGGCCTTGCGATCAAAGGGCCGGAGACCGTCGTAATAGAACCAAGACAGATGCGTTATCGCGCCGAAGGACACTTTCTGAAACGGGGTCTGGCCGTCGATGCGCCTCTGGTCGATGCCGCACTCAGAGCGCCCTTCGCGATCACCAAGTACCAGGTCAGCCGCGGTGAATATCGCCGTTGCGTCGAGGATGGCGCCTGCCAGGCGCCGGAAGCCGGGGACGGCGGTGACGACGTGCCGGTCACGGGTGTCAACTACAGCGACGCAGAGAATTACGCCACGTGGCTTACGGCGCAGACTGGAGAGATCTGGCGACTTCCGACCGACGAGCAGTGGGCCTTCGCCGCCGGCAGCAAATTTCCCGACGATGCGCTGGGGATCGATGCCGAAAGCGACAATCCGGCACTGCGCTGGCTCGCCGACTACGAGCGTGAGGCAAGCCGCCAGAAGTCGCCCGATCCGCGGCCCCAGCGTCGCGGTACCTTCGGGGTAAACGAATACGGTGTGGCGGATGTCGGCGGCAATGTCTGGGAGTGGACCAGGACTTGCCATCGCCGGGTGACGATCGGCGATCGCGGCGAGGTGCTGAAGGAACAGCCGGCCTGCGGCATCTATGTCGTCGACGGCAAGCACCGCGCCTCCATGAGCTTCTTCGTGCGCGAGCCGAAGAGCGGCGGCTGTGCCGTAGGCGTTCCGCCGGACAATCTCGGCTTCCGCCTCGTGCGCGACGATCGCTGGTACGCCCGTGTGCTTTTTGCGTTCGAGCGGCGTCGCGCGGGTGCGGTATGACAGCGCACTTGCCTTCCCCTCCGGCCACGCGGCCGGGGAGGCCGGGGGGCGGTCCTTTCTTGCTCTGATGCTCTATGGTATAGCAGCCGCGATATCGGAACGGCAGAAGACAAGGAACGACGTGGCCGCGCTCGACCGAACACTCGTCAAATCACTCCCATTGTTTCAGAAGATGAGCGACCAGGAGCTCGATCAGCTGCTGGCGTACGCGACCGTCCGGCGCGTTCCGCAAAACGAGGCGGTATTCGAGCAGGGGGCGACAGCTGATTTCTTCTACCTGCTGCTGCATGGGCGCCTGAAGGTAACCCAAGTGACGCGGGACGGTCAGCAGATCATCGTTCGGGTCGTCAATCCCGGCGATCTCTTCGGCTTTGCCCGCGCCCTTCAGCGCAACGACTATCCCGGAACTGCGACGTCGGCGACCGAAAGCCTGGTGCTCGCCTGGCCGACGGAGCTCTGGAACGTCTTCGTCGAGATGAACCCGCATCTCGCCGTCAATGCCATGCATACGATCGGCCAGCGGCTGGACGAGGCGCATACCCGAATCCGCGAGATGTCGACCGAGGAGGTCGAACGGCGCGTTGCGCATGCGGTGCTGCGGCTCGCCGACAAGGCCGGCCGCCGCGAACAGAGCGGGGTGCGCATCGATTTCCCGATCTCGCGGCAGGATATCGCCGAGATGACCGGCACGACACTGCATACCGTCTCGCGAATATTGAGCGCCTGGGAAGGACGCGGTCTTGTCCAGGGCGGCAGGCAGAAGCTCGTCCTTTGCGACATTCCCGGGCTGAAGCGCCTCGCCGAACAGGCCGAAGAACAATAGCTTCGCGGAACCTGGGCCGGCCACGCTCGATCCGGCTTAACCACAAATCGCGGGTTCTCTTTCAGCTCGACGGCTTGCTTGCGCGGATCGCGTAGCGGTGCTGGCTCTTGCGTGCGAGCGCCTTGAAGACATTCCAGTTTCTCGCCTGCGTCCGATGGATTTCGCTGAGATCGGTATCGATCTCGACATCGACAAATCCAGCCTTCCGAAGAATGTCGACCACTGCTTCGGCTCGCGCGCCTTGCGAGAAATGGACACGCGAGAGGATGCTCCTGTGTGTCTCCATCATTCGGCGGGAGCCGGATGGGGTGTCCGCTTTTAGAAGCCCGGCGCGCTGCCCCCAGGCGCTGAGCTTCGAGAACAGCCGCTCCAGCGCGGTCGAGTTGACGAAGTCGCCGTCGACGATGAGCAGCGTGCCGCCCGGCTTCAAGACGCGCAGCCATTCCGCGAAAGCTGCGGCCGGGTCGACCAGCGTCCAGACCAGATGCCGGTTGACCACCGCATCGTAGTGATCGTCCGGCTCCATCGTGTTTTCGGCATCGCCCATGCGGAAGGAAATCCTGCGCCGGCGCTCGCGCGCCTTGCTGCGCGCCCGCTCGAGCATGGGTTCGGCCCAGTCGAGGCCGGTCACCCGGAAGCCGAGGTCGTCAAGCAGGTGCGAGACGACGCCGGTGCCGCTTGCGAGGTCCAGCGCCAGGCGGCCTTCGCCCTCACCGAGATGGCGCCGCATCAGCCGGTGCCACGCCGCACGCTCTTCCTCCGAGAAAATCTCGTGTCCGGGAGAAAGGTCGAAGGTTGCCGCGCGCTCCGACCAATAGGCCTTGATTTCGTCGCGAAGGTTATAGTTCCGCCGCTCAGCCACGTCGCTCATATCGTCCCCGTCCGACAAAGCGCGCTGCAAGCATACGGAATATGCGACGCGCTTTACCTCTTGCTTTTCATGCATGTCGTTGCCCCTAAACCGCTGCACACTTTCGGGCGACATGCATGATGTTTGGAAGCGTTCTAAAAGATAAATGTTGACTGATAAAGTCATGAAATATTAGATCGCGCAGATTTTTCAGCGGAGCGAAGAACAATGAGGCTTTTCAACAGGGTGGCCACCGCCGCCATGGGTTTTTGCATCCTTTTTTCGGCCCCGGCATTGGCTGAAACGGTCAAGGTCAGAGACGTGACGGGACGGGACGTCGAGGTCGAGGTGCCGGTCGAGCATGTGATTCTCGGCGAGGGGCGCCAGATCTATTTCCTTGGCGCGCTCGACCGGGAAGAGCCTTTCAAGCGCGTTGTCGGCTGGCGTGACGACCTCACAAAGGCCGACCCGGAAAGCTATGCCGCCTATCTCGCCAAATATCCCGATATCGGCAAGCTGCCCACTTTCGGCGGCATGAAGGACGGAACCTTCGACATCGAGCAGGCCGTGGCGCTGAAGCCGGACGTCGTGCTGATGAATGTCGACGCCAAGACGGCGACGGAGGAGGCCGGCTACATCGAAAAGCTCGGCAAGGTCGGCATTCCGCTCGTCTACGTCGATTTCCGCGAGAAGCCGATGGAAAACACCGAACCGAGCATGCGCATCATGGGCAAGCTCATCGGCAAGGAGGAAAAGGCCGAGGAGTTCATCAAGTTCCGCGCGGACAACATCGCCAAGGTGACCGATGTGCTCGCCAAGGCCGACGCGAAAAAGCCGCTGGTCTTTGTCGAACGCGCCGGCGGCTATTCCGACGATTGCTGCATGTCCTTCGGCAATGAGAATTTCGGCAAGATGGTCGAGTTCGCCGGTGGCGTGAACATGGCGAAGGACATCATCCCGGGGACGTTCGGCACGGTCAATCCGGAGCAGATCATCGCCGCGAACCCCGATCAGATCATCATTACCGGCGGCAACTGGCAGGGTTACGTTCCCGGCGGCGCCTGGGTCGGCGTCGGTTATGGCGCCGACGAGACGGAAGCACGTCGCAAGCTCGAAAACCTGACCAAGCGCCCGGCCTTCACGGGAGTCAAGGCGGTCAAGGACGGCAACGTCCATGCCATCTGGCACCAGTTCTACAACAATCCCTATCAGTTCGTCGCCGTGCAGCAGATCGCCAAGTGGCTGCATCCGGACCTTTTCAAGGATCTCGATCCCGAGGCGACGTTCAAGGAACTGCATGAGCGCTTCCTGCCGCTGCCTTACAAGGGCGGCTACTTCGTTTCGCTGAATGTCGGTCAATAATGGTTCGGGCGCCGGAGGGAATTGAGGCTCCGGCGCTCCTATCAAGAGGTTTGCCTATGTCGCTGTTCAAGAAACTTCTCCCGGCGCTGGTCGCCGTGGCAGCGCTCATCGCTGCACCGGCGATCGCCGCAGAGATCACCGATGTTACCGGCCGCCGGGTCGAACTCGACCTCCCGGCCAAGCGGGTGCTGCTTGGCGAGGCGCGGCAGATTCATGTGGCAGCGGCACTGAAGGGCGAGCACGTCTTCGACACGATCGTCGGCTGGCGTGATGACCTGATCAAGAAGGATCCGGATTCCTACGCCGCCTATCGCGAGCGCTTTCCGGCGATCGCGGACCTGCCGCTGTTCGGCTATATCCCGAGCGGCGATTTCAGCCTGGAAGCGGCAATTGCGCTGAAGCCGGACGTGCTGACGCTGAATCTCGAAGCGCAGCAGGCGGTCGAGGAGGCAGGCTTCATCGAGAAGGCGGCCGCGGCCGGTATCGCCGTTGTTTTTCTCGACTTCCGCGTCGACCCGGCCAAGAACAGCGAAAAATCCGTCGAAATTCTCGCGGCGCTTTTTGGCGCGGAGGCGCAGGCCAAGGAGTTCATCGCCTGGCGCCAAGCCCAAATCGCGCTGGTGACCGATCGTCTGGCGGCAGCCGGTGCGATTAAGCGCCCGAAGGTCTTCATCGAGCGCTCGCCCGGCATAACCGGTGAAACCGCCTGCTGCAGGACCTTCGGGCCTGCCAATTTCGGCGAGATGGTGGAAAAGGCGGGCGGCCACAATATCGGCTCGGATGTGGCCACAACAACCTTCGTTGACCTCAATCCTGAACAACTCGTCGTCGCCGATCCGGACCATGTGATCGTCACCGGCAGCAACTGGGCGGCCGAGTCCGACATCAACCAGTTCGTGAATGTCGGCCGCGGCGCCGATCCGGCCGCGGCTCGGGAAAGGCTGGCGGCGCTGATGCAGCGTCCGGGCTTCACCACGCTCAAGGCGGTGAAGGAGGGCAGGGTGCATGCCGTCTGGCACCAGTTCTACGGTGCACCCTACGAGTTCGTGCCGATCCAGCAATTTGCCAAGTGGTTCCACCCGGAGCTTTTTGCCGACATCGATCCGGAGCGCACGTTCCGCGAGTTCCACGAGAAATTCCTGCCGGTCGCCTATCGGCCGGGCTATTTCGTCTCGCTTCCCCAAGGGGGTGAATGATGGTCGCGGCCGTGGGGGAATTCTCCGGCATTGAGGGGCGCGGGCGTTACCGCGCCCTCGTCCTGCGCCGGTTGCTGCTGATCTCCTGTCTCGTCACGGCGCTCTTCGTGTCGGTGGCGGTCGACATGGCGCTCGGGCCGGCGAACTATCCGCTCGCCGATGTGCTCGCGGCCCTGTTCCGCCCGGAGACGGTCGGCGACCAGCTTCGCGTGGTGATCTGGGACATCCGCATGCCGATTGCGCTGATGGCGGTCACCGTCGGTGCGTCGCTCTCGGTCGCGGGCGCGCAGATGCAGACGATTCTTGCCAACCCGCTGGCGAGCCCCTTCACGCTCGGCATTTCCGCTGCCGCCGGCTTCGGCGCGGCGCTTGGCCTCGTCGCCGGCGTGGCGATCTTTCCCGTCGCGGTCCACTACATGGTGCCGATCAACGCCTTCCTGATGGCGATGGTGGCGGCACTCTTCATCCATTTCGCCTCGACCATGCGCGGCGTGACCGTCGAAACGATCGTGCTCATCGGCATTGCTCTCGTCTTCACCTTCAATGCGGCGCTGTCGCTGCTTGAATATCTGGCGTCCGAGCAGGCGCTCGCCGCCGTCGTGTTCTGGACCATGGGGAGCCTCACCAAGGCGACCTGGCCCAAGGTCTCGATCACCGGCGCCGTGCTCGTCCTGGCCGTGCCGCTCTTTGCGCGCCATGCCTGGGCGCTGACGGCGCTGAGACTCGGCGACGACAAGGCGGCGAGCTTCGGCATCAATGTCCGGCGCCTGAGGCTCGAAACCATGCTGACGGTCAGCCTGCTTGCGGCAATCCCCGTCTCCTTCGTCGGCACCATCGGTTTCGTCGGTCTCGTGGGACCGCATATCGCCCGCATGCTGGTCGGCGAGGATCAGCGCTTCTTCCTGCCGGCTTCCGTTCTCTGCGGTGCGCTTCTGCTTTCGGTGACGTCCGTCGTCAGCAAGATGCTCATCCCCGGCGCGGTGCTGCCGATCGGCATCATCACGGCGCTCGTCGGCGTTCCCTTCTTCTTCGTGCTGATTTTCACCAACAGGAGACGGTCATGGTAGCGCTGACGCTCAAGGATGTCGGAGCGACATACGGTCGGTGCGTGGTGCTGTCCGACATCAACACCGGAACGCTGAGAGGCGGCCGCCTGACCGCCGTCATCGGTCCGAATGCCGCCGGCAAATCGACGCTCTTCAAGCGCATCGCCGGCCTTGCCGCCGGCCCTGGCCTCGTCCATCTCTCCGATACGGCCAAGGGTCCGGAGGCGATCTGTTATATGCCGCAGGACACGGGGGCGAACGCAGTGCTGACCGTCTACGAGTCGGTACTGCTGTCGGCCAAGCAGGGATCCGGCTGGAAGGTCAAGGACGCCGAGCTTGCGGAAATCGATCGGGTGCTTGCGGCGCTCAGGATCGATGACCTGGCCTTCCGCGGTCTCGGCGAACTGTCCGGCGGCCAGCGCCAACTCGTCTCGATCGCGCAGGCGCTGGTGCGCAAGCCGGAAGTCCTGCTGATGGACGAGCCAACGTCGGCGCTCGATCTCTTCCGTCAGATCGAGGTGCTCGGCTTCATGAAGCGGTTGTCGGCGCAATCCGGGATGGCGGTGCTGATCGCCCTGCACGACCTCAACCACGCGCTGCGCTATTGCGACGACACCATCGTGATCAGCAACGGATCGGTCGTGGCGAGCGGCCCGACACATTCGGTCATCACCGCGGAAATGCTGAAAACCGTCTATCGGGTCGAAGCCCGCGTCGAGGCATGCTCGCTGGGCCGCCCCGTCGTCATCGTCGACGATTCCATCCAGACCGCCTGACCGCCGGCCAGCGAGATCGAGGACCTCTTCAAGGGCGCACGGCTTTTCCGGCGCGCCTTCACTGCTCGCGGCCGGCAAGAGGTGGAGCCGGCGCTGGTATTTCGCGGTCGTTGAAACGGTAAAATTCTGTAACCCTTTGAAACATCGCGGTTCCTGGCGGGAAATCCTTACACGCCTTCTCAAGATTGCACTCCGCGCCTGAGTGGCGGCGTGGAGGCGCCTGCTGTGCCCCAATTGCAGGCGTTCCGGCCATCCCGAGCGCTGGTCGCCGCCAATGTCGTTCGAAGCGAATGAGCGCTGTCACGACTATTCGGGAGCTTCACAGTAAATCTATCTGGGAACTGAATGATTTCTTGCCGCCGCAATGGGGCTGATCTATATAATCCATATCTAACATGCCCCAGTAAACGTATGAGCCGGCGCGACGCCCGGTGTGTCGGGCGACGGCAAACGTCTTTCTCGAAAGCGATGTCTCATGCTGACAAAAAAAGGAAAATACGGTCTGAAGGCAATGGTTGACCTTGCCCAGCTGCAGCCGGGCGAGACGGCCTTCATCACCGATATCGCCGTCCGAAACAATTTGCCGAAGAAATTCCTCGACACGATCATGCTGGAACTCCGGAACGCCGGGTTCCTTCGCTCCAAGAAGGGGCCCGGGGGAGGCTATTCGCTGGCGCGTCCGGCGGCCGAAATCCGCGTCGGCCAGGTGATCCGCACGCTCGATGGCCCGCTCGCGCCGATCCGCTGCGCCAGCCGCACGGCCTTCGAGGCCTGCGACGACTGTCGCGATCCGGAAACCTGTCAGGTGCGGCGCTCGATGGTGGTCGTACGCGATGCCATCGCAGGAATCCTCGACAACATGACGCTCGAACAGTTTGCCGCCGGCGAGAAGGAAGAGATCGTGGCGCCGCTTCGCAGCGAAGCCGGCTGACCATTTGCCGATCCCTATGCGTTGATCCGGGGAATTCTTAGACCCGACACCCGCGGACTTCAACCAATCTCAAAGCGAGCCATTGCGCGGCGGCTTGACGTCGTTGAGGTGGTAATTGCCGACGACGTGATATTTCCACCGCACGGGATCGTGCAGCGTGTGTGTGCGCGCGTTGCGCCAATAGCGGTCGAGATTGAGCGCGACCTTCGTCGACGCAGTGCCGGCAAGCTCGAAAAGCGTGTTGCTGGCGTCAAGCGCGACCTCGGTCGTCAGCACTTTGGCAGCGGCGACGGCGAGGCTTGCTTCGGTCGCGTGCTGCTCGGTCGGATCGATTTGGGCGACGTCGACCTTTTTTCCCGCATGCTCGACGACCGCCGACGCCGCTTCCAGGCGGATGGCGATCTCGCCGATCCGGGCGATCGTCAGCGGATCCTCCGACGCGCGCTCGACGCCAGTGTCGATCCAGGGCCGGGCCTTGTTGCGGACGAAGTCGACGGTTTCCCGGAAGGCGGCACGCGCGATCCCGAGATCAACGCCAGCATGGATGATCTGGCCGACGGAACCGATGGTGCCGGGGCGTTCGAAGCCGCGATGATGCCTGACGACGGATCCGGCAGCCACATAGACGTTCTGCAAAACGGTCGTGCCGCTGCCGGTGACGCGCTGCCCGAAACTGTCCCAGTCGTCGATGATCTGGACCCCGTCGGTGCCGCGCGGGACGAAAGACATGGTGAGCTGGTCAGCGGGATCGAGTGCAAAAACGGCGATCCAATCGGCAAAGAGAACACCGGTCGAATAATACTTGCGGCCATTTATGCGATAACCGGCACCGTCTTCGCTAAGGCGCGTATTGTAGTGGCCGCCGGTCTTCGTCCCGGTTTCGGCAAGCGCATTGCCGAAACGGTCGCCGGCAAGCGCGCGGCCGAAAAAGAACTTCTTCTGCTCCTCCGTCCCGTCGTGACGGAGCGCCTCCAGCACATAGAAGTGGTTCTGGGGAATCTGGCCGATCGAACTGTCGGCCTCCGACAGGATCGCAGCGACCTCGGCAAGCACGGCGTTCGAAACATCGATCCCGTCGTAGTCGGATGGAACGCTGATCGCCAGCAGGCCGGATTGCGCAAGCTGATCCAGTTCCTCATAGGGAAGAACGCGTTCGAGGTCGCGTTCGCTCGCACGTTCGGCAAAGCGGCTTGCCAGCTCCCTCGCGACCGACAGGGCCTCTTCTTCGCTCTCGATGCGCTGCGCGGGCGGCCTCGCCTTCTCGGCGAACTGCGAGATGGTTCCCATATCGATCCTCCGTGGACCGCAAATAGGTCCTGGATCGCTTTAATCCAGGACCATCGCGATCGATCCCAAGAACTTCGCTGCCGGCGGAAGCCGCCTCTCATTTTCCGCGACCGCCCGACGTTGGACCGTATCACTGAACGATCATCTTACACCGAGTAAGAAAACTTGTTCTATAGAATTTATGGATATCGAACTTTCTTTGCTTCGCTCGCGTCGATGCTCTTTCATAGTATGAAGCATGAAGCGTTTTCTTTCATCCGCCAAATATCTGCCCGGTTGCAGCAGACAACGCTGTGATCACCCAACGGCCGAGGTCGTTCTGTGCACTGCTGACGAGGGAGTAATCGTGGTTTGATTTCAATCGGAAAGAGCCGGCTGCGTTCTTCGGCGGCGTCCGCTTTAGATGAGCGACTGAACAAAATGCTTGATGATCGGCCCCTTTGTCATAAAATACTAACTTGATAGACTATGCCGTATAAGGATGGCCAGCCAAAGGAGCGGAGACTTCCGGAAGGCGTACGGCATGTTGTCTAGACTTCCCTGAAAATTCAAACGGCAGCTATTTGTGTGTCTCAAGGTCCTGCGTAGGGGTTGCCCATGACTGGTCCGGCCGCGCCGGGCGCAAAGGAGCTCACATGACTGTGCACGGATTGTTTGCAGCGAAGTCGCCTACGGTGGCCGGCCTGTCGTCGAAGCCCGAGATCGCCATCGTCGGGCGTGGATTTTCGGGCATCATGATGGCGATCGCGCTCATGAAGTCGGTCCGCGTCTCCTTTCATTTGACCATGTACGATCCGCACCCGTCGATCAGCGGTGGCCAGGCCCTGTCGTCGGCGCAGAGCATGGAGATCCTCAATAGCCGCGTGCGTGATCTGTCGGTTGCCGCCGGGCAACCCGACGACTTCAACGACTGGCTTTGCGCCAACGGCGAATTTCGTGCTGCGGTGCCGGCGGCCATCCCAGGCTTCCAGCAGATTTTCGTGCCCAAGGGCATTTTCAGCGACTATGTGCATCAGCGCTTTTCCGAGACGCTTGCGCGCCGGTCCGATATCACAGTGAGGTTTTCTCATGAGCCGGTCCACGGCCTGCGCAAGCTCGCCACAGGCCGCTTCGCGCTCGTTCACGATGGCGGAACCGACGAAAGCGATGTCGTCGTACTCGCGACGGGCTTTGGCGTCAGGGCCCGCAACGTCGAGATTCCCGATGACGAGCGGCCCGTCGTGAGAGCCCGCCGGCTCGTCGATCCGCGCCACGCGGTCCTGCTCGGCAGCGGCATTCGCGTCGTGGACCAGTTGTTTCAGATGCGCAACAGCGGCTACGCCGGCAGGATCACGTTGGTGTCGCGGCATGGCTTCCTGCCGCAGACGCATACGCGCCTGTCGGCGGCGCCGAGCTTCCCGGTCGACCCGATGCCGTCGACCCTCAGGGAGATCGTCCGGTTCGTCCGCAAGGCCTGCGCCGATGCCGAGGTCAGGGGACAGAGCTGGCAATCGGCGATGAACGGGCTTCGCCGCCGCGCCCGTTCGCTCTGGCAGGCACTTCCCGCGCGGGAGAAGCGCCAGTTCAACCGGCATCTGCGTGCCATCTACGACAGCCACAGAAACCGCCTGCCGGCGGCCGTGCACGCTCGTCTGCGGCAGGAGCTCGCCGAAGGGCGAACCGTGCTCTGCCGCGGATGGGCCGGGCGGCGCGTGCCGGAAGGACTGATGGTCCGCTGGTCCGGCCAGCCTATGGAGGAATTGCTGCGGGCCGATCAGGTGATCGACTGCCGCTGCTCGGCACCGGACCTCCAGGCACCATTGTTCCAGAGCCTTTTTGCCGGCGGATTGGCCATGCCGGACGAGCTTGAACTCGGCATTGCCGTCAGCCCCACCGGAGAAGTGCTCGGCAGCGGCGGCCGCACGCCAAACCTCTTTGCGATCGGGCCGCTCGGCGTGGGTAGCCTCCCCGACATCGACCTCGTTCCGGAGATCGTTACCCAGACCTATGCGGCGGCGCGGCTGATCGCAACCGGCAAACGCCTGGCACTGAAAGCGGGATAGATCGAACCCGCGACCTTGCTGCGGCGCTGTCGTCGCACAGGGGCGCCGCAGCCGCTTGGCATAGCAAGCAGCCGGCCGTGGTCACGCGCCCCGAAGCCGTCATGGCGGCGGCTATGCGGAATCAGCCTGATGGCCAAGAATGGCAAATCCTCTGGCGGCTAGGCGGGAGCAGTTTTTCATTGCTGAAAAACCTCATGCGGAATCGAGGCTTCTGGTCGTCACGCGACCGGTGGCATAGTCGCCGGCACAGCTTCACGACTGGAAAGGAATGCCATGCTTGCCAGCGACATCTCTGCGGTCAGCCGCAGGCCATTGGGCCGCTCCGGCCTGTCGGCCGCACCTATCGGGTTGGGCTGCTGGGCGATCGGAGGCCATTTCACGCTCGACGGAAAGCCGGACGGTTGGGGAGAGATCGACGACGAACAGTCGATCCGTGCCATTCATCTCGGGCTCGAGAGCGGTGCGTCGCTGATCGACACGGCCGACGCCTATGGAACCGGGCACAGCGAGGAGGTGATCGGCCGAGCGCTCAGCGGGCGAAGGGGTGACGCAATCATCGCGACCAAGTTCGGATACACCTATGATCGCGCCGCCCGCGCCCTCGTCGGCACCGATGTCAGCCGGGCGTACATCGAACAAGCCTGCTTAGCATCACTTGAGCGTCTTGCGACCGACTATATCGACCTCTACCAGATCCATGTCGGGGAGCTTTCGGATGATCAGGCGGATGCGGCCGGCGAGACGCTCGAACAGCTGGCGGAAAAAGGCGCCATCCGCTTCTGGGGCTGGAGCACGGACAACGCCGCTGCGGCGAAGCGAATGGTGAAATTCCCGCATTTCGTCGCGGTTCAGCAGGAACTGAACGTCTTCACCGATGGCCCGGACATGCTGGCGATGTGTGAAGGCAACCATCTCGCCAGCCTCAATCGCTCGCCCTTGGCGATGGGGTTCCTGACCGGCAAGTTCAACCCTCAAACGCGGTTGCCCCTAGGTGACGTGCGCGCCGCCGGTCATAGCTGGGTGCGGTTCTTTGAGGATGGACGGCCGCGTGCCGATTATCTTGACCGCCTTGCGCGGGTGCGGGAACTCCTCCAGAGCGGCGGCAGGACCTTGGCGCAGGGCGCGCTCGGCTGGATCCTTGCCCGTTCGCCCAACACCTTTCCGGTACCCGGTTTCAAAACGGAGGCGCAGGTGCGTGAAAACCTGGCGGCGCTGGAGAAGGGACCGTTACCGGCAGCGACAATGGCGGAGATCAATGCGCTTCTTGCGAACGGCGCTGATCACAGATGATTTCGCTGCGGAGGGCGGCGCTCCGGCAATGAGACCCCGCTGAGTGGCGGGCGTCGCGCGACGCCGGACCCGGAAGGTCGGCTCACCGGCGCCGGAGAATACCCTTGAAAAAGTGTTGTATTCTCGCAACGGATCCAGCGTGATTTCTGCAATCCGAAATTGTGCCTTTGCAAATTGGCCGGTCTCGTGTAAGGTGGCCTCACTCGCAATTCAAATCAGAGGAGGCGTGAAATGAATCCTGTTCTCGTGAATATGCGCCTCTCTGGCGGGGTGGCAGGCAGCGCTACGGTGTATCGCACATCTAGCTCGTGCCGATTTTGTTTCCTGGGTCTCTAAGCCCCGGATTTCTGCCGATTGGCGCTTTTCCATTTGACCTGACGTGATGGCTGACGGAGCGACTTGTTCGCATTTCCGCGTCCGCCTCCACTCGTCTATCGATCTTCGAGAGGACCTGGCCGCCTGGTCGCGCCGGGACGGAAAAATCATGCGTGAAGCACAATTTTTAGTTGTTGATACCCTTGCCGCAACGGTTGACGACCTGCGCCGAAAATTCGGCGTCTGGAAGACCGCGCGTGCGCTGATCCTGTCAGCCTGGAGAGATCGTCAGACGGCGAACCAGGTCTCCCATCTGTCGGATCGCATGCGCCGCGATGTCGGCCTTCCCGACGGCGAGCGCGGGCTCCTGGAAGCCAAATTCTCGCTTTGGGATCTCCGGCTTTGAGATGCTCTCCGAGCAGGACAGCAACCGTGATCGGGGGTGGAGGGGCGTCCCGGGCGCTCCTCCGCTGAGCCTTCGCGCGCTCAGTCGCGGATATAGAACAATCACAGTACCGTGCCGCGCAGGACGGGTGAGGCGGTCCGAGTTCCACAATCATCGCAATCATCACGTCGGCGTAAGAACGTGCACGGGCGTTCATTGGTTCACGCGGACGTCATTCCACCATCGGGGAACCCAACGGCCAGTGCGGCGTTTCCCAACATTGGCGGAGATCTGCGATGTGGGCCTTGAGGGCGGCGATCGTTTTCTTGGCGGCCATAGTTGTGGCTGCAGGTGGTTTCTTTTTTCTGGCGTGGCGTTCCGAAATCCCGGAGGACGCCGCGGCAGCAGAGGCGACGTTTTCTCCGGAACTGGTCGCGAAGGGAACGCAACTGGCGGCGCTTGGCAACTGCATCGCCTGCCACACTGTTCCCGGAAAGCCGGCATTCGCCGGGGGTCTTGCCGTGCCGACGCCCTTCGGGACGATATATTCCACCAACATCACCCCCGATCCTGAGACCGGCATTGGCGGCTGGAGCGAAGAGGCCTTCCAGCGGGCCATGAGCGAAGGCGTCGATCGGACGGGTAGCCACCTCTATCCGGCATTCCCCTACGACCATTTCACCCGTGTCTCGGCGGAGGACAATCGCGCCCTCTATGCCTTCCTGATGACGCGTCCCGCGGTCAAGGCCGAAGCGCCTCCGAACGACCTCCAGTTTCCTCTTTCGTATCGGCCGCTGCTCGCCGCCTGGAAACTCGCCTTCTTCGACAGGGGTGAGCTCGAACCGGATACCAGCCAGAGCGAGGCATGGACGCGCGGGCGCTATCTTGCCGAGGGTCTCGGACACTGCGGCGCCTGCCACACTCCCCGAAACGCCTTCGGAGCCGAAGATCGCGACCTGTACTTTGGCGGCGGCGAGGCGGAGGGCTGGCAGGCCTACGCGATCAACAAGGATTCCAAGGCGCCGGTCCCATGGGACGAGCAGAGCCTCGCCTTTTACCTTCGCAACGGCTGGCATGAATTCCACGGCGTTTCGCGCGGCCCCATGGCCGAGGTCACGGGCAATCTCTCAGGCCTACCGGATAGCGACATCATGGCGATCGCCACCTATGTCACGTCGATCATGGGCGACCCCACGCCCGAACGCGGGCAAAGAGCGGTGCAACTGCGCGAGCAGTTCGAGGGGGACTACCTGGAACAGGCTGCAGACAGCCAGAGTTCTCCTGTGAGTGCTTCCAGAGGCAGTCCCGGCGAGGCGATCTATGCGGCCGCCTGTGCAAGCTGCCACGAGGGCCAGCGACGTCAGCCCTTCGGAGGCCTGAACTTCGAACTGAGCACCGCCGTCAACGCCCCGAATCCGCAGAACATCGTCAACGTCGTGCTGTTCGGCCTTCCGCCGGCCGACGGCGAGGCGAGTGCGGTGATGCCGGCCTTCCGTCATCTGCTCAGCGACCAGCAGGTGGCCGACGTTCTGGCCTACATGCGCGAGCGGTTCTCCGAGGAGCAGCCTTGGGCCGGCCTCGCAGACCTGGTCGCCAATACCCGTTCCGGCGCGCGCAAGGTGACCGTCCGGCCGTCGGACGGCATTGAGAGGGCGCCGCACAATGTCCGCGCCGAGGAGGGATGATGGCGATATTGTTGACAGTCAACGGCCGCCCGCATGAGGTCGACGTCGATCCGGCGACGCCGCTGCTCTACGTCCTTCGCGATGAACTTGCCTTGAACGGCGCCAAATACGGCTGCGGATTAGGCCAGTGCGGTTCCTGCACCGTCGTGGTGGATGGTGAAGCGGTGCTTTCGTGCATGGTGCCGGTCATGTTGCTCAAGGGGCGCGAAATCACCACTGTCGAAGGCTTGGGCACGATCGACGAGCCGGGGCCGTTGCAGCAAGCCTTCATCGAGGTGCAGGCGGCTCAATGCGGTTACTGCATTCCAGGCATGATGATGAGCGCGCACGCGCTGTTGCGCCGGAACGCGCGCCCCAGCGACGCGGAGATCCGCGAGGCGCTGGCGACCAATCTCTGTCGTTGCGGCACGCATATGCGGATCCTGGCAGCGATCAGGCGGGCAGGCGAATTGATGCAGGCCGCCTCCTTGCCTGAACCTGATAAAGGGAGGGCAGGCTGATGGGCGTTCTCCGGGACGAAATCACCCGCCGCAGCGTGATCGTCGGTACCGGCGGGCTCGTAGTCAGTTTTTCGCTCGGCCGCGCATTTGCCCAGGAGCCAGCGCCTCCGACCTCGCCGGCATCGCCTCCGGGGCCACCCGCGTCCCTGCCGGGCAGCCTTGACGATGATCGCTTCCTCGATTCCTGGATCCGCATCGACCCTGACAATTCGGTTACCGTCTTCACCGGCAAGGCAGAGCTCGGCCAAGGCATCCGCACCGCCCTTCTGCAGGTTGCCGCCGAGGAGCTGGAGGTGGATCCGGGGGAGATCGAGTTTGTCACGGCGGACACCGGGCGCACGCCCAACGAAGGATTCACGGCCGGCAGCCAGTCGATGCAAAACAGCGGCACGGCCATCAGGAACGCCGCGGCACAGGTGCGCGCGCTCCTTATCGCGGAAGCCGCCAAGCGCTTCGGGATCGCGGCGGCCGAACTCAGGGCCGAAAACAAATCCGTGCTGGCAAAGGATGGGAGAAGCGCGACCTATGGCGAGCTCGTTTCCGGCCAGATGCTGCACGTGGAGGCGCAGCCGCAGTCGGCCTTGAAGCAGCCCGGGACCTTCCGCGTGATGGGCAAGCCGCTCCCGCGCATCGATATCCCGGCGAAGGTCACGGGCCAGCCCGCCTATGTGCATGATCTGCGCCTGGATGGCATGCTGCATGCGCGCGTCGTGCGCCCCCCGAGCCCGGCGGCCGAGCTTGCGGAGCTCGATCAAGGTGTGGCCGAGGCGATGCCGGGCATCGTATCCGTCGTGCGCGACGGCAACTTCCTCGCCGTCGTCGCCGAGAAAGAATTCCAGGCGGTGGACGCCATGCGGACGCTGGCCGCGGCCGCGCGGTGGCAGGAGAAGGAGACGCTGCCCGACCAGACCGACCTGCCGTCGGCGCTGCAGGGGCTCGAGCGCGAGGTGGGAACTGTTGCTGAAGCCGGCACGCTCTCGTCCAACGGCAAGGTGTTCGAGGCGACCTACACGCGGCCCTACCAGATCCACGGCTCGATCGGCCCGTCCTGCGCCGTCGCGCAAATGAAGGCGGATGGGACATTGGACGTCTGGTCGCACACACAAGGGGTCTTTCCCGACCGCGAGGCTATCGCCGAAATGCTGGCGATGCCCGAAGAAAGGGTCCATGTCATCCACATGGAAGGGTCGGGCTGTTACGGACACAATGGTGCCGACGACGCGGCTGGCGATGCCGCGCTCATCGCCAGCAAAATTCCCGGCAAGCCGGTACGCGTTCAGTGGATGCGCGAGCAGGAGCACAGCTGGGAGCCTTACGGCCCTGCGATGCTGATGAAAGTCAGCGCAACGCTCGACGATCAAGGCAGGATCGCGAGCTGGGCCTATGATCTCTGGAGCAACACACACTCCACGCGCCCCGGCGGGGCCGGTGCGCTCCTCGCAGCGCGCCACAAGGCTCAAGCCTTCCAGCCGAAGCCGGCCAAGCTCAACATCAGCCCGTCCGGCAACGGCGACCGAAACGCCAATCCGCTCTACACCATTCCGAACAAGCGCGTGCTCTGGCACTTCCTGCCCGACATGCCGCTGCGCGTCTCGGCGCTCCGGGCGCTGGGCGGCTATGCCAATGTGTTTGCGATCGAAAGCACGATCGACGAGCTGGCACTCATGGCCGAAGCCGATCCGGTCGAATTCCGGCTCAGCCACATGGAGGATCCGCGGGCGCGTGCCGTCATCGAACTGGCTGCGGAGCGCTTCGGCTGGAACAAGGCGCAAATGGCGAGGAATCGCGGACGCGGCTTCGCCTTTGCCCGCTACAAGAATCTCGCCGCCTATCTCGCGGTCGCGATGGAAGCGGAAGTCGAGCCGGAAACCGGCCGGGTGCGTGTGGTACGGGTCGTGTCCGCCATCGACAGCGGCGAGATCGTCAACCCGGACGGCATCCGCAACCAGACGGAGGGCGGCATCCTGCAGTCGATCAGCTGGACGCTATACGAGGCCGTGGCATTCGACAGGACGAGGATCACCAGCACCGATTGGTCGAGCTATCCGATCCTTCGTTTTGCGAGCGTCCCGGACAGTGTCGACGTGCATATCGTCGAGCGCCCCGGCGAACCCTTCCTCGGTACCGGCGAGGCGGCCCAGGGACCTGCCGCGGCGGCTGTCGCCAACGCGATCAGAAATGCCACCGGCAAGCGCCTCTATGATTTGCCACTTACCAGAGACCGAATACGAAACGCTGTCGGACGCGCTTGATCGACGCGCAGGTTTCCGCCGGTCAACATCGACTTTCGGCCTAGAAGCGGACCTGCACTCGGCAATTGCCGGGCCTTGAAAACTGTGCGACAAATTCCTCGCTGTCGTGCTGGAGGAGAGCATGGCCGCCATGGGAGAACAGATATTTCCAGTGTAATTTTGGAGTTGGTTGACACCTGCTTCAGAGGACAGGAAGTATTTTGGGAGGAGTGCTATGTCGCGGACCGCATTGCCCGTCCACTCGCTTTCAATAAAATCGGCCTTGGTGATCGATGATCATCCGCTTTATTGTGACGCCTTGGCCGCGACGATGGAAAGCACCTTCAAGACGCGTCGAATTCGAACTGCAACTTCGTTGAGTGAAGCGATGCAGCAGCTGCGGATGCGGTTCTCGCCAGATTTGATCATGCTTGATCTCAATCTGCCGGATGCGTCGGGTCTGAGCGGTTTTCTGAAGATCAAGGAAAAGATGCCCGATATCCCAGTGATCGTCATCTCGGCGATTACGTCGAAGGACGTCGTCCAGTCGGTTATTGCGGCCGGTGCTGCAGGCTTCATTCCCAAGGATATGGACCGGCAGAATTTCCAGGAGGCCATGCAGGACATCTGGAACGGCAAGACCTATGTGCCGCCCGGCTACACGATCCCGGCCCGCACGACAGCCACGGATCTGTCGGTCGAAACGATTTCGCGCAAGATCGCCCATTTGTCGCAGCAGCAGACCCGCATTCTGGGGCTGATCTGCGAAGGGATGCCCAACAAGCTGATCGCTTACGAGATGCAGCTGGCCGAGGCGACCGTCAAGGCCCATATCACGGCGCTTCTGCGCCGGCTGGGCGTCCATAACCGCACGCAGGCTGCGATGCTGGTGCGCGAAGTCTCGATCCGCCACAGCCTGCAGTGAGGCGTGCCGGCCCAGGCAATCGAGACTAGAGCATCCCGCTTCCAAGTGGAATCACTGAAAACGGATAAGATGCTCTAGAATCAAGGTGCTAGAGCGTCCTTTGTGCGTTCATTCGAACGCACGGCGCTCTAGAGCATCCCGTATTCGAGTGGAGTCGCCGAAAACGGATAAGATGCTCTAGAATCAAGGTGCTAGAGCGTCCTTTGTGCGTTCATTTGAACGCACGGCGCTCTAGAAGGGAGGATGACGGCGCATGACGGCTGTCGACGATCTTGACCGCAAACCGGCGGAGGCGGTGCGGCTTGCTGCATCGCGTGCCGACGACGCGGCCATTGCGCTTGCCGAGATCAGACGCCAGCTCGCCACCGCAAGGCCAAGCTTTGTCCTCCTGTTCGTGCCGAACAGGCTTCAACCCGACGACGTCGCCAAGGCTTTGCGAGTGTCGCTACCAAACACGGTGGTCTTCGGCTGCACGACGGCCGGCCAGATCACGTCGCGGGGGTATGAAGACGACGCCTTGCTGGCAATCGCCTTCCAGCGGCATCACTTCCGGGTGGCCTCGATCCTGTTCGAACCCATCTCGCCGGTTTCGATCGCCGATGTCGTGTCGCAGACGGAGCGGCTCGCCTCGCAATTCCGTGCGACGCCGGGCCGAAAGCGGCTTGCCCTGATTTTTGCCGATGGACTGTCCAAACAGGAGGATATCCTGATGGCAGCCCTGGAGGCAGGCCTGAAGGACATTCCCGTGTTCGGCGGGTCGGCCGGCGACGGGCTGCGGTTCGAGCGCACGCAGGTTTTACGCAACGGCGAGTTCCACAGCAACGCGGCGCTTCTTCTGCTCCTGGAAACCGATCTGGACTTTAGCGGCCTCGGCTTCGACCATTTCCAGCCCACGGAAACACGCATGGTGGTTACCCGCGCTGTCCCGGAGGAACGGCTGGTTCTGGAAATCAATGGCACACCGGCGGCCGACGAGTATGCCCGGCTCGTCAAGGTGCCGGTCAGCGAGTTGTCGCCAATGGTTTTCGCCGAGAACCCGGTACTGGTGCGCAACCGCAATCTCTATCACGTGCGGGCGATCCAGCAGATTCACGGCGAACATGGCCTCACCTTTCTGTCGGCAATCGACGACGGTCTGCTGTTGAGGCTCGGTCGCGGCAAGGAAGTCATCCGCACGCTCGAGACGGGGCTCGCCGTCAGGGACAAGGACGGTGAGGCACCCGATTTCATCCTGGGTTTCGACTGCTATCTGCGCAAGCTCGAGATCGCGCGGAAGGGCCTGGACGGCAAGGCGTCCGAGCAGTTCCGCCAGCATCGGGTCATCGGCTTCAACACTTATGGGGAACAGCATCTCGGCGTGCATGTGAACCAGACCTTTGTCGGCGTCGCGTTCTTCCGGCCAAAAGGAGGTGCGCCGCTGTGATCGATCCGGACGAACCCTACAAGATCCAGATCGCCAAGCAGGCCAAGATCATCGAGGCCCTGATCAATCGGGCCGAGCGCGGTCATGAGGTCGGCGGCTCCGCCTATTCACTTTTCGAATCGGCCATCGCCCTGCAGACGGAAGTCTGGGAAAAGACCAAGGACCTGGAAAAGGCCCTCGATACACTCGGCAGGGCGTCGAGCGAGCTCGAGATTGCCTATCAGACGCAGGAACGCATCCAGAGAAACCTTGCCGATGCCATGGTGGCCATGGAAGACGGCTTCGCTCTCTTCTCCGAAGAGCGGCTGCAGGTCTGCAATGCCCAGTTCCGGCACCTGCTTGCCGACGTCGAGCCGCTGATCAGACCCGGTCTCGGTTTCGACGACTATCTCGCGGCCGTCAATGCCAGCAAGTATCTGAACCGGGACGAAAACGGAGGGATCAGCCGTCCCCAGGCGCTTGTAACGGAGCAGGAGTCCGGTCAACGCTTTTCGTCCTTCGTCATGGAGCTGAGGAACGATCGCTGGTTCCAGATTTCCTACCGGCAGACCAGTTCCGGCAACATCACCGTGCTGCAGACCGAAATCACCGACATCGTGCGGGAGAACCGGCGCGAGAAGAACCGCCTGATCGACCAGCAGGCCCATTTCCTGCAGGCGGCTTTCGACCACATGTCGCTCGGGATCTGCACGTTTTCGTCACGCGGCGAATTGCTCGTTCGCAACGAGCGTTTCGGCGAGCTTCTCGGCGTACCGCTTTCGCTTCTCAAGAAGGGAAGTCCCTTCCAGCGCATCATCGAACATGTCGAACGTCACGAGATTCTCGAGCACAAGGGCCGGCGGTCGAAATTTGCCGGCTGGTTCAAGGTCATGCGCCGCGGCGAGACGATGCAGGAACGGTGTCGGCGACGCGACGGGATGAGCCTCGACATTCGCATTCATTCCCTGCCTGGCGACGGCTTCATCGTGTCGATCATGGACGTGACCGCAGAGACCCAAGCGGCAGCGCTTCTGGAGCAACGTGTACAGGAGCGGACCGCCGAACTGACCGAGGCCAATCGCCTGCTACAGATCCATGCCATCGAGCAAATCAAAATCGAGGCCGCCCTTCGGCAGGCCAAGGAGGCGGCCGAAACAGCCCATACATCCAAGACCCGCTTCCTGGCCGCGGCCAGCCATGACCTTCTTCAGCCGATCAACGCCGCGAAACTTTATCTTTCGATGTTGACGGAGACGGCGGGGCAACCCGGGACGGAAGATGTGGTCGGCCGACTCAAGCGGTCCTTCACCTCGATCGAAACGCTCCTCCAGGCGCTCCTCGATATTTCGCGCCTCGATAGCCCGGCAGCCGAGTTCAACATCACGTCGTTCGAACTCGGAGGCCTGCTGCAGGGCCTCGCCGGGGATCTGGCGCCCTTGGCGACGGAAAAGGGGATAGAGCTTCGGATAGTCCCTTCCACGCGCTGGGTCACCAGCGATCAGCGCTACCTGATGCGCTGCGTCCAGAACCTGGTCGTGAACGCGATCCAGTACACAGAGGGTGGCCGTGTGCTGGTTGGTTGCCGCCTGCGCGGCAATCGGCTGCGGATCGAAGTGTGGGACACCGGTATCGGCATCTCCGAGGAGGACCAGACCCGGATCTTCAACGAGTTCACCCGGGCCGGGGGTGCCGGAAAAGGCACGGGCATGGGACTTGGCCTGTCGATCGTCGAGCGGGCCTGCCGGCATCTCGATCATCCCGTCCGGCTGGTGTCACAGCCCGGCCGTGGTTCCGTCTTCTCGATCGAAGTGCCGCTTGTTGCGCCTGGCCGCGCCAGCGTCTGCGAAAACCCGATGATGGAGCAGATGCTCGATGGCAGCCTCGATCTCATCGTCATGGTCGTGGAGAACGATGCCGACGAGCTTCACGCGATGACGCAAGTGCTGGAGAGCTGGGGAGCGAGCGTCCTGGCGGCCGCCTCGACCGTCGATGCCGCTGCGCTGATGCAGGAAATCGGCACAGCGCCCGACATTCTGTTGGTCGATTATCAGCTGGATAATGGCGACAACGGCATAGAAACCATTCGCACGCTGCGCGCGCTTGCGGGAATCGAGATCCCCGCAATCATCATTTCTGCCAACCGGCAGCGCCAATTCCTGCAGCTCTGCAACGAAATGTCGTTCGCCGTGCTCAACAAGCCGGTGCAACTGGTGCGGCTGCGGGCATTGATCGACTGGAAGACCCGGGCGCGCGTGGCGTGAGCAAACACAGACAAAGGTCTCCGGTGACTTTGCGGCAGGCATTGCTAGGCTCGTCGCCAGCGCGACAGCGACTTTAGCGTGTACGACGCGCGGCGCTGAAGCATGGGAGGTTTGCGATGCGTGTTCTTCTCCTCTTTGCTTTGTTCCTGCTTGGAATGGGCGATGGCCCGGTCGCGGCTGCCGAGACTTACGAGCTTCTCTTTCGGTCGACGGCGTTGAAGGGGCTAGAGGCGATGCCCGATAAGAGCGAGACCAGGCAGGGCACGCTTGTCTACGACAAGGTCGTATCCGGTACCGATGTCGGGCAGGCAGGCGGCAGCTTCGGCATAGGCCTCAAGATCAAGCCCGACGACAATGTCTCCATGACGCTCTATCAGGGTACCCGGTCCCGCGCGCTTGGCAATTATCCCGCCTCGGTCGGCAATCCCGTCATCATGTACTTCCTCGAAAGCGTGCTTGCCGATGTTGCCGGTCAGTCGGGCGGCAGCCCCTTCTATATGCGCAACCGGATCAAGGAGGCCCTGCTGCGGGATGCGCAAGTCGTGCCGGTATCACGCCGCTACCAGAACCGCGACATCGCCGCGCGCGAGGTGACGATCCGGCCGTTCACAAAGGACAAGGCACGCGAACGGATGGGGCGGTTTGCCGAACTTGCGCTTGCCGTCACCGTGTCGGAAGACGTTCCTGGCTGGTACTATTCGCTGGTTGCCACCGTGCCGGCGGCCGCAGGCGGGGCAGAGGCCGGCTATTCCAATGCGATTACCCTGAAACGGGCAGGGGAGGACCAACCATGATGCGGGAGGCCCTATCCGCGCTGATAATTGTGGCAGCCGCGGTGCCGGCAAGCGGACAGAGCATGTCGGAGCGCCTGAACGACTATCCGACCGAGGCGAGGGCCGACTACGTGTTCGGTTGCATGGCGGTCAACGGCCAGAGCCGGGCGGTGTTGGGCAAATGTGCCTGCTCGATCGATCTGATCGCTTCCATCCTGCCCTATGAGAAATATGTCCAGGCCGAAACGGTGCTGTCCCTCCAGCAGACAGGCGGCGAACAGACGGCGATGTTCAAGTCGGCGGCCATGCCGCGCACGATGGTGGCCGACCTTAGACGCGCCCAGGCGGAGGCGGAGATGTTGTGCTTCTGAACCAACTTCCCATGACATCTGTCCGGTCTCCTCAAGCCGCGCAATGCCACGTGGCTAGATCACGATGATTTTAGGTCGGATCGACCTAAAATCATGAACGTGATCGATTCTAATAAGTTAGAGCGGGATGCGGGCGGAAAACCGCACACACTTTTCCTCATTCCGCTCTAAGTGGAGTGGTAGGTTCAATCGGGCATTTGCCTGAGCAGGATCTGCGCGATGGCATAGGCGCGTTTCTCCAGAAGCACCGGCGTTTCACAGACATAGGTAAGCGCCTGCGCGCGCTCGCGGTAAATGCGCTCGTCCCAGTCGATCTGTTCCTCCAGCCTGTCGATACGGTCGAAATCCGGATCTTTCTCGCGCGTAAGCTTAGCCATCTCGACGCGGCCGCCGTCGATCCGCGAGGAGAGCGCGATCTGGCTGCGGGAATAGCGGGCAATCCCGGCGATCAGCTTCTCCCGCGTGTCGGCGATTTTATCGAATACGGCGAGGAAGATATTGCCGAGCAGCTGGCCGTCCACAGGGGCATTCTTCTCGACGAAAGCCCGGACATGGGCCTCCGCTTCTTCGAGCGTAACCCGGCGAAGCGCCACGACTTCCACCAGCTCCGTCGCCGCAGGAGCAAGCGCCACGGGCGCTATCGACTCCGGCCACATCAGGCTCGCCGAAAGGTTCTCGACCTTGCGCTGGATGCATGGCCAATCGGGATCGGAAAAGTCCGCAGCGTCGGCAAAGCCGGGAGCTTGCGTCAGGCAAAGTGCCAGACCGAACGCATAACTGGCGACTCTCATTTCCGGTCTCCCCTGTTCCAACGAGCGTCAGTATAGGCTGACCAATGGAGATGCCAAAGGTCGCGTTTTACACACTAAGGTCGCAATTGTCTTTGCGCCTTGGCGCGTCTGTAATCTGTGTACAGGGCCGCACAGGGCCACTCTTACAGAACGCAGTTACCGGAGGAATCGATGCGCACACGCGCTGCTCTGGCTGTCGAAGCCGGAAAACCCCTTGTTGTGACCGAAGTCGAGCTCGAAGGGCCGAAGGCCGGCGAGGTGCTGGTCGAGGTCAAGGCGACCGGCATCTGCCACACCGACGATTTCACCCTGTCGGGGGCCGACCCGGAAGGGCTGTTCCCGGCGATCCTCGGCCACGAGGGCGCCGGCATCGTCGTCGACGTCGGCCCCGGCGTCACTTCGGTGAAGAAGGGCGACCACGTCATCCCGCTCTACACCCCGGAATGCCGCGCCTGCCCGTCGTGCCTCAGCCGCAAGACCAATCTCTGCACTGCCATCCGTGCCACCCAAGGCCAAGGACTGATGCCGGACGGCACCTCGCGCTTTTCGATCGGCAAGGACAAGATCCACCACTACATGGGCTGCTCGACCTTTGCCAACTTCACCGTGCTGCCGGAGATCGCCGTCGCCAAGGTCAATCCCGACGCCCCGTTCGACAAGATCTGCTACATCGGCTGCGGCGTCACCACCGGCGTCGGCGCGGTGATCAACACCGCCAAGGTCGAAATGGGTTCCACCGCGATCGTCTTCGGCTTGGGCGGCATCGGCCTCAACGTCATCCAGGGGCTTCGCCTTGCCGGCGCCGACATGATCATCGGCGTCGATTTGAACAACGACAAGAAGCCCTGGGGCGAGAAGTTCGGCATGACCCACTTCGTCAATCCGAAGGAGGTCGGCGACGACCTCGTGGCCCATCTTGTCAACATGACCAAGCGCGGCGCCGACCAGTTCGGCGGCGCCGACTACACCTTCGACTGCACCGGCAATGTCAAGGTGATGCGCCAGGCGCTCGAAGCCTCGCATCGCGGCTGGGGCAAGTCGGTGATCATCGGCGTGGCCGGCGCCGGCCAGGAGATCGCCACCCGGCCGTTCCAGCTGGTCACCGGCCGCACCTGGATGGGCACCGCCTTTGGCGGCGCGCGCGGGCGCACCGACGTGCCGAAGATCGTCGACTGGTACATGGAGGGCAAGATCGCAATCGACCCGATGATCACCCACACGATGCCGCTCGACGACATCAACAGGGGCTTCGAGCTGATGCATTCCGGCGAAAGCATCCGCTCGGTCGTCGTCTATTGAGTGCGAAGATGGAACTCGTAACGCAAAACCAATGCTTCGGCGGGACGCAGGCGGTCTACCGGCACGCCTCCGAGGTCTGCGGCGTCGAGATGACGTTCGGCCTCTACCTGCCGCCGCAGGCGCGGACGCGGCCTGTCCCGCTGCTCTGGTATCTCTCGGGGCTGACCTGCACCCATGAGAACGCCATGATAAAGGCGGGCTTGCAGCGGCACGCGGCGGAGCAAGGGCTGGCGCTGGTTTTCCCCGATACCTCGCCGCGCGGCGAAGGTGTGGCCGACGACGAGGCCTATGATCTCGGTCAGGGCGCAGGCTTCTATGTCAATGCGACGCAGAAGCCCTGGGCACGGCACTACCGGATGTATGACTACATCGTCTCGGAATTGCCCGCCCTGCTGCAGGAGCAATTGCCGCTCAACGGCGTCAACGGCATTACCGGGCACTCGATGGGCGGCCACGGCGCGCTGACGATCGCCTTTCGCAATCCTGGGCTGTTTCGCTCCGTTTCCGCCTTTGCACCGATTGTCAACCCGACCCGGTCCGACTGGGGCCGCAAGCAGTTCTCGGCCTATCTCGGCGACGACGAGGCCCATTGGGGCATGTACGACGCCTGCCTGCTCCTCAGCGAGTTTGGCTGGCAGGGCGATATCCTGATCGATCAGGGCTCGGCGGACCAGTTCCTCGCACAGTTGCAGCCCGAGGCGCTGGCCCGGCTCATGGCCGAACGCCGCCAGGCCGGCGTCCTCAGAATGCAGGCGGGATATGACCATAGCTATTACTTCGTGGCGAGCTTCGGCGAAGACCACGTGCGCTGGCATGCAGAGCGGCTGAACACCGCGTAAGGGAGAGGAAGGCATGGCTTTTAGACCTGGTACCACACTGACCGTTGTCGTCGTATTTGGTGGAGTTCTCGCAGGCTCGGTTGCGCCGGCGCTTGCTCTTGATCCCGCAGCCGGCGACCCAGCGACGGGAAAGACGGTGTTTCGCAAGTGTCAGGCCTGCCATGCGATCGGTCCGGATGCCAAATCGAAGACCGGCCCGCTGCTCACCGGTGTGGTCGACCGCCCGGCCGGCAAAATTGAAGGGTTCTCCTATTCCCCCGCCATGACCAAGGCGGCAGAGGGTGGATTGACCTGGACGCCTGAGAAGATCGCTGAGTTCGTGACCAACCCGAAAGCCTTTTTGCCCGGCACGAAGATGACCTTTGCGGGATTGCGCAAGGACCAGGAGCGCGCCGATCTGATCGCATATTTGGCAACGTTTCCCTGAAGCGCGACGCATTCGTTTGCAGCCATGCGACGCGCTTTGATCAGGTCGCCCGAAATTGCAACGCACGAAGCACTAACGCGAAGGAGGAACCGAAATCACAAGCAGGAGGAAGGTGCCCCGGGCTCACTGAAGCGGCGGGGGTAGTGTCGCAGGCCGATACCGGGAAGTGAGGAGACCCACGAGGTTTTCCCGGGGCGAGCGGGTTGAATGGCCCTGATCGGCAGCACTCGAGAGGAGGATGAAAATGAAACGACTTCTTACATTGCTTGCCTTGATGTCGATAGGCGGCAGCGCGCAGGTCGCTCTCGCCAACTCGGACTTGCAGAAGCAAATCGATGATCCCAATCAATGGGCTATCCAGACCGGCGACTACGCCAACCTGCGCTACTCGAAGCTCGACCAGATCAACAAGGACAATGTCGGGAAACTGCAGGTGGCATGGACCTTCTCGACCGGCGTGCTGCGCGGTCATGAAGGTGCGCCGCTCGTCATCGGCGACATTATGTACGTCCATACGCCGTTCCCGAATACGGTCTACGCCCTGGACCTCAAGAAAGATGGCCAGATCCTCTGGAAATACGAACCGAAACAGGATCCGAACGTCATTCCCGTGATGTGCTGCGACACGGTTTACCGCGGCGTGGCCTATGCGGACAACAAGATCTTCCTGCATCAGGCCGACACGACCGTTGTGGCGCTCGACGCCAAGACCGGTAAGGTCATCTGGAGCGTCAAGAACGGTGATGCTTCCAAGGGCGAGACCAATACAGCCACTGTCATGCCTGTTAAGGACAAGGTTCTCGTCGGCATATCCGGCGGCGAGTTCGGCGTCCGCGGCCACGTGACGGCCTATTCGATGGCAGATGGCAAGCTCCTGTGGCGCGGTTACTCCATGGGCCCGGACAGCGATACGCTGATGGATCCTGAAAAGACCACCCATTTGGGCAAGCCGGTCGGCAAGGACTCGGGCCTCACCACCTGGGAAGGCGATCAGTGGAAGATCGGCGGCGGCACGACCTGGGGCTGGTATGCCTATGATCCCGAAGCGAACCTGATGTACTACGGGTCCGGCAACCCTTCGACCTGGAACCCGACCCAACGGCCCGGCGACAATCGCTGGTCGATGACCATCTGGGCGCGTGATGTCGACACCGGCATGGCCAAATGGGTCTATCAGATGACGCCCCATGACGAATGGGACTATGACGGCGTCAACGAGATGATCCTGACCGACCAGCAGATCGACGGCAAGGATCGCAAGCTGCTGACCCATTTCGACCGCAATGGCTTCGGCTATACGATGGACCGCGTCACCGGCGAACTTCTGGTGGCGGAGAAATACGATCCAAAGGTCAACTGGGCGAGTGAAGTGGTCATGGACCCGAAGTCGGACCAGTATGGCCGACCGCAGGTCGTCGCGCAGTATTCGACCGAGCAGAATGGCGAGGACACCAACTCGACGGGTATCTGCCCGGCGGCGCTCGGATCCAAGGACCAGCAGCCCGCGGCCTATTCGCCGAAGACAGGGCTGTTCTACGTGCCCACCAACCACGTCTGCATGGACTACGAGCCGTTCCGGGTAAACTACACCGCCGGTCAGCCCTATGTCGGGGCAACGCTGTCGATGTACCCGCCGAAGGATAGCCACGGCGGCATGGGCAACTTCATTGCCTGGGACAACAAGGAAGGCAAGATCAAGTGGTCCCTGCCGGAACCGTTCTCCGTCTGGTCGGGTGCTCTGGCAACGGCCGGTGACGTGGTCTTCTACGGAACGCTCGAGGGCTATCTGAAGGCGGTCGACGCCAATACCGGCAAGGAGCTCTATCGCTTCAAGACGCCTTCCGGGGTGATCGGCAACGTGATGACCTATGCCCGTGACGGCAAGCAATACGTGGCCGTGCTCTCGGGTGTCGGCGGGTGGGCCGGTATTGGTCTGGCAGCCGGCCTGACCAACCCGAATGAGGGCCTCGGAGCCGTCGGTGGCTATTCCGCCCTCAGCAACTACACCGCGCTCGGCGGCACGGTCACCGTGTTCAAGCTGCCGGATTGAAGCGGCAGTCTTCGCCTAGAGCATCCCGCTTTCAAGTGGAATCACTGAAAGCGGATAAGATGCTCTAGAATCAAAGTGCTAGAGCGTCCTTTGTGCGTTCACTTGAACGCACGGCGCTCTAGGGAATGGGCGCGGATCATAAATTCCGCGTCCATTCGTCCCCGCCTAAAAGGACGCAAGATGACCAGAACCAGACCCGCCATACCGTTGATCCTTTCCGTGTTGATGCTTGTTGCCGGCACCGCAGCCGCAGAAGACGCATCGGCGCCAAAGGACAACATCACCGCCGTCCGCAGCGAGAACGGGCGGTATTACACCGCCGACGACGTTCCGACCTTCAATATCGCCAAGGATGGCACGGTCGACTGGATGACCTATTCGGGCTTCCGCCGCTATCACTCCGATTGCCATGTCTGTCATGGTCCGGAGGGCGAGGGCTCGAGCTATGCGCCGGCCTTGAAAAACTCCGCCGTAAACTTGGACTACTACGCCTTCCTCGAAGTCGTCACGAACGGACGCAAGAAGGTGAACGTGGCCGAGCACTCGGTGATGCCCGCATTCGGCGAGAACGCCAACGTCATGTGTTATCTCGATGACATATATACCTATTTGAAAGCGCGTGGCTCCGGTGCCTTGCCGCGGGGACGCCCGGCCAAGAAGGAAGCGAAATCGGATGCGATCCGGGATGCTGAAAAGTCGTGCCTCGGCAGTAACTAGCCTCGTCGCAGCAGTCAGCGTTCTGGTCCTGGGCGTCGTCGGTATCGGTCCGGCGGTGGCACAGACCTCGGACCTGGTATCGAAGACAGCTTTCCGTGTCTGTGCCGATCCGGCCAATTTGCCGATGTCGGATCGCGCGGGCGCAGGGTACGAGAACAAGATTGCCGAGTTGATGGCGTCCAGGCTCGGACTGCCATTGGACTATATGTGGTTTCCAATGGCCACCGGCTTCGTTCGCAAGACGCTGCAGGCCAATGCCTGCGATGTGGTCATCGGCTACGCCCAGGGCGACGAACTGGTGTTGAATACCAACCACTACTACACATCGGCCTATGTGCTGATCGTTCCTGCGAGCAGTCCGCTGTCCGGCGTCAGGAAGCTGTCCGATCCACTCCTCAGGGACAAGCGGATCGGCATCATCGCGGGAACCCCACCGGCGACGCATATGGCGAGGAACGGACTGTTGCCCAAAGCGAAGCCGTACCATCTGATGGTCGATCGGCGTTACGAGGACCCAGCCGACGACATGCTTGCCGACCTCACGGCTGGCGCCATAGACGCAGCCATTCTCTGGGGGCCGATCGGCGGGCCCTTGGTCAAGGCGAGCCATCCGGACCTGAAGGCAACGCCGCTTTTGTCGGAGCCGACTCCGCCGAAGCTCTTCTACCGCATCACCATGGGCGTGCGGCAAGGCGAAAAGGTCTGGGAGCGCAAGCTGAACTCCCTGATCCGCCGGAACCAGCCCGAAATCAACACGATTCTCACGGAGGCGGGGGTGCCGCTCGTGAACGATATGGGGACAGGGCCGCTCGACAACCACGCTCCTTAAGTCGCGGTTTTACGGCACAAATTGCCCTGTTAGTCTCTTCCCCCAAGGGGGTGTCAGGTAAATTGGGAGGTCGTTCCGATAATGTCCAACCTACGGCTTGCGCTTGCCGCTTTTGGCGCGGCGATGCTTGTCGCGCTCCCCTTGCGGGCAATGGAGGTGAAGGCCGCGGTGCTCAGGATCGATCGCGTGGTCGGCCCGCCGATTTCGCGGCTCGACGCGCCACCTGCCGATCTGGGCTTTGCCGGCGCAATGCTCGGCAACGAGGACAATCGGACGACCGGCGCCTTCACGGACACGGACTACACGCTGAAAACGCAGGCGGTTGCATCGGATAAGGCGGCGGCAGCGCTGGCCTCGCTGAAAGCCGAAGGTTTCGGCCTGATCACGGTGATCGCCGAAGGCGACGCCCTGAAGGCGCTGTCCGACAGAGCCGGTCCCGACGTGCTGCTCTTGAATGCAGGCGCTCGTGACGAGACGCTGCGCGACGCAGACTGCCGTGCCAATGTGCTGCATGTCTCTCCGAGCCGCTCCATGCTCAGCGATAGCGTCATCCAGTTCCTCATGTGGAAGAAATGGCCGCGCATCCTGTTGATCCACGGCTCGCATTCCGAAGACCAGCTTCTGGCAGAAAACTATCGCAAGTCTGCCGCCAAGTTCGGCGCGACGATCGTCGAGGAGCGCGAGTTCGTCGACACGGGCGGCGCCCGGCGCACGGATACCGGCCACGTCATGGTGCAGAAACAGATCCCCGTATTTACCCAGGATGCCGAGGATTACGACGTGACCATCGCGGCCGACGAGGCCGGTGTCTTCGCGCCCTATCTGCCTTATCACTCCTGGGAACCGAGGCCCGTGGCAGGATCCGCGGGCCTTCGGCCGGTGTCCTGGCATGCTGCCCATGAAGCCTGGGGCGCGACGCAGTTCCAGCGCCGCTTCGAGAAACTCGCCGGCCGCAGCATGCGCGAGGAGGACTACCAGACCTGGCTTGCCATGCGCGTGATCGGTGAAGCGGTGACGCAGTCCGGCAAGGCCGATCCGGCGTCCGTCAGGGCCTATGCCCTTTCGCCAGATTTCGAACTGGCGGCGTTCAAGGGCCAGAAGCTGACCTTCCGCCCATGGAACGGGCAACTGCGCCAGCCGGTCCTTTTGACTGACGGCCGGGTGACGGTTTCGATTTCGCCGCAGGATGGCTACCTGCACCAGCATTCGCCGCTCGACACACTGGGTATCGATGCACCTGAAACCGCTTGCCACGCCTTTGGAGGATAGAATGCTGAGATCCGCAGTGGTGCTTCTGCCAGCCGTTCTGACGTTTGCCGGTCCTGCCGAGGCCAACAAGGTATTCGTGACCAACGAACGCAGCAATGACGTGACCGTGCTCGATAGCCAGAGCTGGGAGGTGATCGCCACGTTCCCGGCCGGCCACCGGCCGCGCGGCATCACGATCAGCCCGGATGGGAAGGAGCTCTATGTCTGCGCTTCCGACGACGACACCGTCCGGGTCTTCGATCCCGAAACCTACAAGGAACTGCATACACTGCCATCAGGCGCCGATCCGGAGCTATTCGTTCTCGATCCCTCGGGCAATCCGCTCTACGTCGCCAATGAGGACGACAACCTGGTGACTGTCGTGGACGTCAAGACGCATCAGGTGCTGGCCGAGGTGCCTGTCGGCGTAGAACCGGAAGGTGTTGCGGTCAGTCCGGATGCCAAGACGATCATCAATACCTCCGAAACCACCAATATGGCGCATTTCATCAACGCCTCCACCTACGAGATCGAGCACAACGTGCGGGTGGACCAGCGCCCGCGCTATGCCGAATTCACCGCCGACGGCAAAAAGCTTTACGTCAGCTCTGAAATCGGCGGCACCGTTTCGGTGATCGACCTTACGGGACCCGAGCCGGCGATCGCCAAGAAGATCGGCTTTGCCGTGCCGGGCATTCTGCCGGAATGGTTGCAGCCGGTGGGCATCAAGGCGACCAAGGATGGCTCCCGCGTTTTCGTGGCGCTCGGCCCGGCCAACCGGGTTGCGGTGATCGATGCGGCGCGGGATGAAGTTCTCGATTACCTGCTTGTCGGACAGCGTGTCTGGCAAATGGCGTTCACCCCGGGCGAGGAATTCCTGATCACCACGAACGGCAACTCCAACGATGTCAGCATCATCGATGTCAAGGAGGAAACAGTGATCCGTTCGGTTCAAGTCGGCGAGCAGCCTTGGGGGGTCGTGGTCGCCCCGAATTGAGCGGGGCCAATGCGGTAAGACATATCGGGATCGAAGCCGCTTGAGGGCTTGAGCCCAAGGGTCAGCGCAGAAAACCGCCACTTTCCGCTATATTGCCGCCGACGGCATTTGCCTTGATCCTGCTTTCTCGGGAAGGACCTGAAGACGTTCAAGAGAGAGGAGGAACAAATGCTTAAGCTACATCCGTCCATCGACAACGGCTTTCCGCCGGCCAGCCCGGGCTTTCAGGGCGGCACGCTGCAATGCAAATGCGCCAGCAATCCGGTGACCGTCGAGATCGGTGCGCAGACGGCGCACAACCATGCTTGCGGCTGCACGAAATGTTGGAAGCCGGAGGGCGCCACCTTTGCGCAGATCGCCGTCGTCAGCCGTGACAAGGTGAACGTCGCATCAGGTTCGGAAAGGTTGCAGATTGTCGATCCAAATGCGACGATCCAGCGTTACGCCTGCAAGGATTGCGGCACGCACATGTATGGCCGGATCGAGAATACCAAGCATCCCTTCTATGGCCTGGACTTTGTGCATACCGAGCTCAGCGACGAGACGGGCTGGTCGCCGCCGCAGTTCGCGGCCTTCGTATCTTCCGTGATCGAAAGCGGCGTCAGCCCCGACAGGATGCCGGAAATACGTGCACGCCTGACGGAACTCGGCCTGCAACCCTACGACTGCTTGTCTCCGGCGCTAATGGATGCAATCGCGACACATATCGCCAAACAGTCCGGTGCCCTGCCGGCCTGACACACGAGCCCAACGCCTCCTCCCTCGGACCCTGCCCGTTTGCCTCCTTCCGGGAGGCGCTCCCAACGGGCGGGGTCTGAGGCGTTTACGGCCAAGTTGGTTGGAGCCGAGCCCTCGATATCCCTCTGCCCTGCAGGGCAGAGGGGGTGCTGCGGAGTCGATGGAATAGCCCTATTCCTGGGCGGACATCTTCCACTTGATGGAGCAACCGATCGAAGGCTGTTGTTCCGACGGACCTTTGCCAAACAGCGCGACCATGACCATGGCCTCGTAAAGGTCGCGCCTTAGATCGGTGGGGCCGATCTCCTTGCGTGAGGCGTCCAGTCGTCCGCGATATTGCAGCGTCATGTCCTTGCTGAAGCCGAAGAAGTCTGGCGTGCAGACGGCGCCATAGGCTTTGGCGATGGATTGGTCCTCGTCGTAGAGATAGGGAAAGGGCAGGGCGTTTTGAGAAGCGAAGCGCTTCATGTTCTCGAACGAATCCTGCGGATAAGTATCGGCGTCATTGGTGTTGATCGCCACGAAGCCGACGCCGTGAGCCCTGAGGCCGATCGCGTCCCGAACGATCCGGGCGATGACCGCTTTCACATAGGGGCAGTGATTGCAGATGAAGGCAACGACCAGCCCTTTCGGGCCGGCCTGATCGAATATGGAATGGGTGAGGCCGTCGACGCCGGGGAGCCTCGCGTCGACCGCCGGCCAGCCGAACTCACAGACAGGAGGTGTGGCGGCCATGGTTCATGCCGCTTTCTTCATGGCGCCATCGGAGGCCGCGCGGATGGCCGCGATGTTTTTCGCGTAGGCCTCCGCATTGCCGCCTTTGAACACTGCGGAGCCGGCGACCAGCACGTCCGCCCCGGCTGCAGCAACGAGCGGCGCTGTTTCCGGCGTCACGCCGCCGTCGATCTCGATGTGGATCGGACGGCTGCCAATCATCGACTTCACGCGCCGCACCTTCTCGACCACGGATGAAATGAAGGCCTGGCCGCCGAAACCCGGATTGACCGTCATCAGGAGGATGAGGTCCAGTCGGTCCAGCACATATTCGATGGCGCTCTCCGGTGTTGAGGGATTGAGCGACACGCCGGCCTTGCAGCCGAGGTCGCGGATCGCCTGCAACGACCGGTCGAGGTGGGTGGTCGCTTCGGCATGGACAGTGATGATGTCGCAGCCCGCATCGGCGAAGGCACCGAGAAACGGATCGGCTGGTGCGATCATCAAGTGACAGTCGAACACCTTGTCTGTTCGGTTCCGGATCGCTTTGACAACCGGTGGCCCGAAGGTGATGTTCGGCACGAAATGGCCGTCCATCACGTCAAGGTGGATCCAGTCGGCACCCGCCCGGCAGACGGTCTCGACCTCTTCGCCGAGTCTCGAGAAATCAGCCGACAGAACCGAGGGGGCTATGATGGTCTTCTCGCTCATGACGATGTCTCCGGATGATTGGGCTCACCCATGCTGAACACGCGGCTCGCGGAAATATCCCGAGCGGTGATGGTTGAGAGTTGCTCTGCGTCGACCGGGGCGACGCTTTCCTCGAACAGGCGGTTCGCCTGTCGCAGCCGCGCCCGGTCGAGCGCGTTGCGGATCGAGCGCGCATTGGCGAAATGCGGCTGGCGTCGCCGCCGGGCGATGTAGTCGCCCATCACCGCCGTCGCCTTGGCGTCAAAGCGAT
The DNA here is from genome assembly GCF_036488675.1 of Sinorhizobium chiapasense. Lineage (NCBI taxonomy): Bacteria > Pseudomonadati > Pseudomonadota > Alphaproteobacteria > Hyphomicrobiales > Rhizobiaceae > Sinorhizobium > Sinorhizobium chiapasense. The sequence goes on along the minus strand of NZ_CP133152.1, from coordinate 1,543,913 downwards.
AGCCCTGACGGCCAAGCATGCTCTCTGCGATCGACAGGAGTTCCCCGTCGTCGTAGTCGGGAAAATCGATGTGGTGGGCAATGCGCGAACGGAAGCCCGGGTTGCTCTCGAAAAAACGGTCCATGCGGTCGGCATAGCCGGCGAGAATGACCACCAGGTCGTCGCGGTTGTTCTCCATCACCTGCAGCAGGATCTCGATCGCTTCCTGGCCATAGTCGCGCTCGTTGTCCGGCCGGTAGAGATAATAGGCTTCGTCGATGAACAGCACGCCGCCCATTGCCTTCTTCAGAACCTCCTTTGTCTTGGGCGCGGTGTGGCCGATATATTGCCCGACCAGATCGTCGCGCGTCACCGACACCAGATGCCCCTTGCGGATATAGCCGAGCCGGTGCAGCAGATTGGCCATGCGCAAGGCGACCGTTGTCTTGCCGGTGCCGGGATTGCCGGTGAAGCTCATGTGCAGGGACGGCGCTTCATGGGTCAGGCCCATTGCACGGCGGGCCCGCTCGACGAGCAGCAGGGCGGCCGTCTCGCGGATCCGCCGCTTCACGGGTTTCAGGCCCACGAGCTCTCGATCCAGTTCGTCGAGGACTTCGGCGACGCCGGAGGCCCTGTATTCCTCGGCGAGGTCGACCGATGTCGGCAGGCCTTCGGTGCCCGATGAGGTTTCGGCCATCGCCATCTCGTCTGCTCCCTCTACCGTTGCGTTTCCCAGGCGTAGTGCTGGTTGCGGCCGCGGCTTTCCGTCCGGCTCATCCTGAGGCTCGGCTCGTTGTCGGGACGGTTGACGATGAGGGACATCGTCACGGTCTCGAGGCCGCGGCTGGAATCGAATGCATTCAGGCGAATGTACTCCTGTGGATGGGCTTTGCGGCAATCCTCCAGCTCCATCATGACGCCCTTGGCATCCTTGAGGTCGAACATCGGATTGCCCCACATTTCCCAGTAGGTGTTGCGGGGGTGCGGGTCGTCGGTGTGCTCGACGCCGATCGCCCATCCCTTGCCGAGACAATACTCCACCTGCGCCGTTATCTGCTCATCCGTCAGGTCCGGCAGGAACGAGAAGCATCCTTGGGTGATACGCATGTCCGTCTCTCCTTATCTCCGTCAGGCAACGCTTACGCTCGGTACGAAATCCGAGGTGTCCGTCGGGGTGTAGTTGAAGCTGATATTGCCCCAGATCTCGAGGGCCGCTTCGAGCGGCTTGCACCACTTGGCCGCCGCCCTGAGGATCTCAGGACCTTCATGGGCGATATCGCGGCCTTCGTTGCGGGCGAGCACCATGGCTTCCAGCGCGACCCGATTGGCGGTGGCTCCTGCCTGGATGCCCATGGGGTGACCGATCGTGCCGCCGCCGAACTGCAGCACGACGTCGTCGCCGAAAAGATCGAGCAACTGGTGCATCTGGCCGGCATGGATACCGCCCGACGCCACCGGCATGACCTTCTTGAGGTCGGCCCAGTCCTGCTCGAAGAAGAGACCTCGCGGAAGGTCGACCTCATTCCTCATTTCCCGGCAGACATTGTAGTAGCCCTGCACGGTCAAGGGATCCCCTTCGAGCTTGCCGACTGCAGTGCCCGCATGCAGATGGTCGACGCCGGCGAGCCGCAGCCATTTGGCGATGACGCGGAAGGAAATGCCGTGGTTCTTCTGCCGCGTGTAGGTGCCGTGACCGGCCCGGTGCATGTGCAGGATCATGTCGTGCTGCCGGCACCATTCCGAGATCGACTGGATTGCCGTCCAGCCGATGATGAGATCGACCATGACGATGACCGAGCCGAGTTCCTTGGCGAATTCGGCACGGCGGTACATCTCCTCCATCGTGCCGGCGGTGATGTTGAGATAGTGCCCCTTGACCTCGCCGGTAACGGCGGAGGCGTGGTTGACGGCCTCCATGCAGTAGAGGAAGCGGTCGCGCCAATGCATGAAGGGTTGCGAGTTGATGTTCTCGTCGTCCTTCATGAAGTCGAGACCACCCTTCAGGCCCTCGTAGACGACCCGGCCATAGTTCTTGCCCGAGAGCCCGAGCTTCGGCTTGGTGGTAGCACCGAGCAGCGGCTTGCCGAACTTGTCGAGCCGTTCGCGCTCGACCACGATGCCGGTCGGGGGACCCTTGAAGGTCTTCACATAGGCGACGGGGAAGCGCATGTCCTCTAGCCTTGCCGCCTTTAGCGGTTTGAACGAGAAGACGTTGCCGATGATCGACGCCGTCAGGTTGGCGATCGATCCTTCCTCGAACAGGATGAGGTCGTAGGCGACATAGCAGAAATATTGCCCGGGTGTTCCGGGTACCGGGTCGACGCGGTAGGCCTTGGCCCGGTACTGGTCACAAGCCGTCAGACGATCGGTCCAGACGACCGTCCAGGTGGCTGTCGAGCTTTCGCCGGCAACGGCGGCGGCCGCCTCGATCGGATCGACACCCTCCTGCGGCGTGATCCGGAACAGCGCGATCAGATCGGTGTCCTTCGGCTCGTAATCGCCGTTCCAATAGCCCATCTGCGCGTATTTGAGCACGCCGGCCTTGTAGCGTTCCTTGCCCTTGATCTCAGTCTTTGCGTCGGCGTTCATGACACAGTCCTTTCCTCTGGATGTGGTCAGGCGGCTTGCGACCGCGCCGTCTGGGGTTTCAGCGACCCGCTTGCGTAGCGCCGGGCCATGTCCGACATCGGCACGACCTTGATGCGGGAGGCGTTGCCTGCGGTTCCGAAGGCCTCGAAACGGGCCTTGCACACGGCCGACATGGCGTCCATGGCGGGTTTCAGGAACTTGCGCGGATCGAACTCGGTGCGGATCGTGTCGGCAACGCGGCGAAAGGCGGCGGCTGCAGCCAGGCGCAGATCCGTGTCGATATTGACCTTGCGCACGCCGAAGCGGATACCCCGCACGATCTCCTCGACCGGCACGCCGTAGGTTTCCCGCATTTCGCCGCCATGGGCATTGAAGACATCCTGCCACTCCTGCGGCACCGAGGAGGAGCCGTGCATGACGATGTGGGTGTCCGGCAGCCGATGATGAATCTTCTCGATCACGTCCATGGCGAGCACTTCGCCGGTCGGCTTGCGGCTGAATTTGTAGGCGCCGTGCGAGGTGCCGATGGCCACGGCCAGCGCATCGACCCCGGTCTCGGCGACGAATCGGGCGGCCTCATCCGGGTCGGTCAACAGTTGCGAACGATCGAGCGCCCCTTCGAAACCGTGGCCGTCCTCGGCTTCGCCATGGCCGGTTTCGAGCGATCCGAGACAGCCGAGTTCACCTTCCACGGAAGCGCCGACCATATGGGCGAGGCGGCCGACTTCCGCCGTGATCGCGACGTTATAGGCGTAGTCGGCGGGGGTCTTCGCATCCTCCTTCAACGAACCGTCCATCATCACCGAGGTGAAGCCATGCTGGATCGCGGTCAGGCAGGTCGCGACGTTGTTGCCATGATCCTGGTGGATGCAGAGCGGGATGTCGGGATACATCACTTCAAGCGCTTCCATCATCTTGGCGAGCATGATGTCGTTGGCATAGGAGCGGGCGCCGCGCGAGGCCTGCAGGATCACAGGCGCATCACAAGCGCGCGCCGCTTCCATGATCGCGAGGCCCTGTTCCATGTTGTTGATGTTGAATGCCGGTACGCCATAGCCATGTTCGGCGGCGTGATCGAGCAACTGGCGGAGCGTGATACGGGCCATGGTCAAATCTCCCTGGACGATGCGATGACGTCTTTACCGATCCGCGAGTCGGTCCGGGCGCCGATGCGGGGCGCCTCCCGGAAATCGTCGCGAACAAGCCTCAGAGCTTCGGCGACGATGTGGTCGGCGGTGATGCCGAAATGGCGGTAGAGGTCTCCGGCCGGCGCCGAGGCACCGAAGCCGAGCATGCCGACGAAGGCACTGTGCGGCCCCATCCAGCGGTCCCAGCCGAGGCGGCCGGCCGCCTCGACGGCGATGCGCGGCGCATCTCCGAGGACCTGGCCCTGATAGGCTGCGTCCTGTGCCTCGAACTTCTCCCAGCAAGGCATGGAGACCACCGCCGCTTCGATGTCCTCGGCCTGCAAGCGCTCCGCAGCAGCGACGGCGATCTCGACCTCGGACCCGGTGGCAAGCAGCGTGACGTCGCGGGGGCCGCGCGCTTCCTGCAGCACATAGGCCCCGCGCGCCGACAAATTCTCGTCCCCATCCGTCTGGCGCAGCATGGGCAGAGCCTGCCGCGAAAGGGCAAGGACGCTCGGCCTCTTCTTCTCGCCGAGCGCGATCTCCCAGCATTCGGCCGTCTCGACGATGTCGGCGGGCCGGAAGACATTGAGGTTGGGGGTGGCACGGAGCATCGCCAGATGCTCGACCGGCTGGTGGGTCGGTCCGTCCTCGCCGAGCCCGATGGAATCATGGGTCAGTACGTAGATGACGGGCAGACCCATCAGTGCCGAAAGACGGATCCCACCGCGCGCATAGTCGGAGAACACCAGGAAGGTGCCGCCATAGGGAATGAAGCCGCCATGGAGCGCGATGCCGTTCATGGCGGCCGCCATGCCGTGCTCGCGAATGCCGTAATGGAGGTAGCGGCCTTTGAAATTGCCAGGCGCAATGGCTTGAGTCTGCGACGTCATCGTCAGATTCGAGCCGGTCAGATCGGCGGAGCCGCCAACCGTCAGGGCCGTCGCGCCATTGATGACTTCCAGCGTCATCTGCGAGGCCTGCCGTGTGGCGACCTTGGAGCCTCTCTTGCGATGCGCGGCTCGGAATTTTGCCAGCAGATCCGCCACACCCCCTCCCAGGTCCCGGGCGATGGTCTGTTCGTAGCGCTTCTTCGAGCGCGAAGCGTCCAGTCGGATTTCCCATGCCTCGCGGGCCACCCGGCCCCGCACCGCCACACTTTGCCAGGCGGACTTGATCTCGGCCGGCACGAAGAAGGGTGGGTGTGGCCAGGCGAGCTTCTCGCGCGTCGCGGCGATTTCCTTGTCGCCGAGTGCTGCCCCATGAGTCTTGTGCGAGCCTTCCATGCTGGCTGCACCCTTGCCGATCCGGGTGCGGCAGGCGATCAGCGACGGTTTGCGGGTCCGGCGCGCCCGCTCGATCGCCTTCGCCACGGCTTGCGGATCGTGGCCGTCGACGCTCTGCGCATCCCAGCCGGCCGCGCGGAAACGTGCAAGCTGGTTCATCGAGGTGGAGAGGTCGGTCGAACCGTCGATCGATATCCGGTTGTCGTCCCAGAGCACGATGAGCTTGCGCAGCTTCAAATGCCCGGCAAGGTCGATCGCCTCGTGGCTGATACCCTCCTGCAGGCAGCCGTCGCCGGCCACCACATAGGTGAAGTGGTTGCAGAGCGAACTCGTAAAGCGGGCGGCCATCATCTGCTCGGCAATTGCCATGCCGACGGCTGTGGCAATTCCCTGACCGAGCGGGCCGGTGGTGGTCTCGATCCCGAGGGCATGGCCGTATTCGGGATGGCCGGCCGTTTTCGAGCCGAGCTGGCGGAAGGCCGCGAGCTCGGTCATCGGCATGTCGGCAAAGCTGATGAGGTGATGGATGGCATAGAGGAGCATCGACCCATGGCCAGCCGAAAGCACGAAACGATCGCGATCCGGCCAGTCGGGCAGGGAGGGATCAATCTTGATGAAGCGATTGAAGAGCACGGTCACCGCGTCGGCCATGCCCATCGGCATCCCGGGATGGCCGGAATTGGCTTTCTGAACGGCATCCATGGCGAGAAACCGGATGGCATCGGCCATGTTGCGTTCCGATGCGGCGGCCCGTGTTTCGATCTGCTGCGAAACATTCATGATGTCCTCCTCACGACATGCGGTGTTTGCGCTCGAGCAGTTTGTGGATGAGCGGGGTGAAGATCAGCTGCATGGCGAGATCGAGCTTGTCGCCCGGCACCACGATGGAATTGGCGCGTGACATGAAGCTGTTGTTGAGCATCGACAGCAGGTAGGGGAAATCGATGCTTTGCGGTTTGGCGAAGCGGATAACCAGGATGGATTCGGCATGCGTCGGTATCCAGCGGGCGATGAAGGGGTTGGACGTGTCGACGATCGGCACACGCTGGAAATTGATGTCCGTGAGCGAAAACTGCGGGCAGATATAGTGAACATAGTCGGGCATGCGCCGCAGAATCGTGTCGGTCACGGCCTCGGTGGAGTACCCGCGCGTCGCCTTGTCGCGATGGATCTTCTGAATCCATTCGAGGTTGATCACCGGAACGACGCCGATCTTCAGATCGCAATGCTGGGCCAGATTGACCGTGTCGGTGACGGCACAGCCATGCAATCCCTCGTAAAACAGGAGATCGCTGTCGCCAAACTCTTCCCAGTTCGTGAACGTACCGGGTTCCGCGCCGTATTTCACGGCCTCGGCCTCATCATGCACGTAGTGACGGGTGCGCCCGACGCCGCGTCTGCCATATTCGGCAAAGACGCCTTCCAGGATTTCCAGTTCGTTCGCCTCGGCGGAGAAATGGGTGAAGTCGACGCCTCGCGCTTTCTCGTCCGCTATCTTGCGGCGCATGGTTTCGCGGTCGTAGCGGTGGAAGGCATCACCTTCGATGAAGGACGCCGAGATGTTCTCGCGCTTGAAAATCTTCTCGAAGGTGTCCTTCACCGTCGTGGTGCCGGCGCCGGAGGAGCCGGTGATCGATATGATTGGGTATCTGGCTGACATACCGGTCTCCTTTAGGCCCGAAACAGACCGCGCTTGCCGAAAAGCGGTGCGCGTTCGCCAATCATGTTCGGGTCGACGTGATAGCGGGCGACGCGCGCCACTTCGCGGCGCGAGCCGAAAGCCAGCGGCACGCGCTGGTGCAGGGTTTCCGGAACGAGATCGAGAATGCGTGTGATCGAGTTTGTGGCCGCGCCGCCGGCATTCTCGACGATGAAGGCGATCGGGTTGGCCTCGTAAACCAGCCGCAGCCGGCCCTGGCTGTAGCCCTTTCGGCCGTCGGCGGGGTACAGGAATATCCCGCCGCCGACCAGGATCCGATAGGCCTCGGCGACCAGCGAGGCGATCCAGCGCATGTTGAAGTCCCGTTCGCGCGGCCCCTCCGAGCCTGCCAGGCAATCGTCGACATAGAGCCGGATCGCTTCTTCCCAGTGTCGATAGTTCGACATGTTGATCGCGAATTCGCTGGTGCGCTCCGGGATGCTGACCGACTTGTAGGCCTCTACGAAGCATCCGAGCCGCGTGGAGAAGATGAAGATCTCCGTGCCCTTTCCGAGCGACAGGACGAGCGCGGTTTGTGGTCCGTAGACGAAGAAGCCGGCCGCCAGTTGTTGGTTTCCGGGCTGCAGAAAGGACTGCGTGGGATCCAAATCCGGTACCTTGACGGCGGGCAGCACGGAGAAGACCGTGCCGATGGAGACGTTGTTGGCGATGTTCGAGGAACCGTCGAGCGGATCGATGGCAACCGCCAGATGCGCCGTCGGATCGAGCGGGACAGGCTTTTCCAGCTCTTCCGAGGCGTAGTATGCGACCGGTGCCCCCTGCAGGCACGACAGGAAAAGCTCGTTGCACAGGACGTCCAGATGCTTTTGCAGGTCGCCGTCGGAATTGCTGTCGCCGCGACTACCGTTGAACGCGGTGTCGAGCGCTCCCTGATTGATGATTTTACGGATGACGAGTGCGGCCGTTGCCAGCCTCTGGATCACTGTGGCCACGTCCCGCGCCAGCTCGTCGCCATTGGCTGTACGTGAGGCGAGATAGGCCTCGAGAGTTGCACCTGACATGATGTCTCCTCCCACGATGTCCAGGAAAGGATGGCGCAAAAGATCGATTTGTAAAATTTATTCGATTGACTACCGAAGTTAGCTTTACTTATTTTGCTATCTGCATGCGCAACGTGACCCTTCGCCAACTCCGCATTGTCGAGGCCATTTGCAGGCTGGGGAGGATCAACCTCGCGGCCGAGGCCTTGCGTGTGACCGGACCGGCGCTCACCTTGCAAATCCAGCAGCTGGAACGGGACGCCGGCGTCCCGCTGTTCGACAGAACGCGCAACGGCATGGTTCCGACGGCCTACGGTATTGCTTTCCTGGAGGCGGCGCGGGCGGTCGAGGACAGCCTCGTCGGGCTCGAGGATTCGATCGATGCCATCAAGGGCCTCAGGACCGGGCGGTTGCGTCTCGGTGTCGTGTCGACCGGAAAATATTTCGCGCCGCAACTGATTGCCGCCTTCCGCGATCAGGTTCCGGGCATCGAGATCAATCTCTTCATCGGCAACCGCGCCGAGATCATCGCCAAATTGAGGGATCACGAAATCGATATTGCCCTCATGGGACGGCCACCGCGCGACTTCGAGGTGCGCGCACAGGTGTTTGGCGATCACCCACTGGTCTTCATCGCCTCCGCCGGTCATGCGCTCGCAGCAGTCCTGGAAATTTCGCGGGAGCGGATTGCGCAGGAGCAGTTCCTGGTGCGTGAGAAGGGTTCGGGGACGCGCATCTCGCTTGAGATCTTTCTGAGCAACACGCCGCACAAGCTGGAGGAACTCGGCACGGAGATCGCCTCGAACGAGACGATCAAGCAGGCTGTCATCGCTGGTCTCGGGATTGCCTTCATCTCAGCCCATACTATCGAGCAGGAGGTGAAGCTCGGCCGATTGGTCATACTCGACGTGGTCGAGACGCCGATCCGCCGGCAATGGTTCAGCGTATCACGCTCGGACCGCGCCACGACCCCGGCGATGCAGGCTTTCGAGCGGTTCCTGCTGGCGCAGGGCGCGCGATATCTGCCGGTGGTCAGCAAGCCCTATCCGGCGAACGCGTTCCGTTAAGCCGGATAGGCTGCGCGCAGCGACGGAAGGGCGTAAAGCCAGCGCTCCCGCGCGGGAAACCTGGTGTCGACCGCCACCTTGGTCTTAATTGTGAGGCCACTGAACGATTGATACCATTCAACTGGAGAGTGGAGGACCCTCGCACGAGATCACCGGTTACGGGTCGCCGTCAGGTCCGGCCTGCGGCGACAGCGGTTTCGAAACCCGGCGATGGCGACGTCGGGAATGCCGGTGCGGCGGCGTCCGTTCCGGCTCTTCACCCAAGCGGCGCTCTTCAAGAGCAAAGCTTGCTTCGTGTTCGGCCCGGTTGCGAAGCGCCGGCAATCAAGGGCAGCACACTGATCTGGACGAATGGAGGAGACATGTCCTGGCATAAACCGAAATTCATTGAAGTCAGCTGCGCGATGGAAATCACCCGCTACGCTCCAGCGGACGGGGATGAACCGATCCTGTTCTAGAGCGCCGTGCGTTCAAGTGAACGCACAAAGGGCGCTCTAGCCTTTGATTCTAGAGCATCTTATCCGCTTTCAGTGATTCCACTTGAAAGCGGGATGCTCTAGATCGCGATGGTTCCGGTCGAATCGACGCAAAATCGCGACCGTAATCCATTCCAAGAAATTAGAGCGGGATGCCGGCGGAAGCCGCGAGACGCTTTGTCATCCCGCTCTAAGACGCGGCTATAGGAGGATCGGGTTAATCCGGTGAAGAAATCGTCCGATCTTCGCATCATCGTTCTGGGGGCGGCCGCGGGCGGCGGTCTTCCGCAGTGGAATTGTGGCTGCCTGAACTGCACGATGGCGCGCGATCCGCGCTCCGCCGTCAAGCCGCAGAGCCAATCATCGCTTGCCGTCAGCCTTGATGGCGAAGCCTGGGCCGTCTTCAATACCTCCCCGGACATCCGCCAGCAGATCGAGCACAATCGTCTCCTGCAGCCGCGCCGGCTGCGTCACACGCCGATCAAAAGCGTGGTGCTGACCAACGGCGACATCGATCATCTTGCTGGGCTTCTCGTTCTGCGGGAGAAACAGCCGTTCACGGTGTTTTCCACCGGCTCGGTCGGCGAGATCATCGCCGAGAATCCGGTCTTCGGCGTCCTCGATCCGGAGCTGGTTTCAAGGAGGAGCGTCGCAATCGAGGAAGCTTTCTCTCCACTTCCCGACCTCGAGGCGCGGCTCTTCGGCGTTCCCGGCAAGGTTCCGCTTTTCCGTGAAGAGGGCGAACCGGATCTGAGCGTCGAGGGCGAGAACACGGTCGGGATCGAGCTCAGGGCCGGCAACGAGCGCGTCTATTACATTCCGGGCTGCGCCATGATCAATGACACCCTGGCTATGCGCCTCCGGGATGCCGACGCGCTGTTCTTCGACGGCACGCTCTTTACCGACCGCGAGATGATCGCGACGGGTACGGGGCGCAAGACGGGCCGCCGCATGGGCCACATGCCGATCACCGGCGAGGGCGGCAGCCTCGACGCGCTCGATGGCCTGAACATTCGCCGAAAGGTCTATATCCACATCAACAACACGAACCCGATCTGGCGGGCTGGTCCCGAGCGCGCAACGGTGGAAAGCCGCGGCTTTGAAGTCGGCTTCGACGGCATGGAGATCCGGCTGTGACGACGGCAACTGACAAGCAGGCTTTTCACGCCCGCCTTCTGGAGATCGGCAACGAACGCTATCACGACAAGCATCCCTTCCATGCGATGCTCCACGGCGGCCGCTCAACGATGACGCAGGTCCGCGCCTGGGTCATCAACCGCTACTACTACCAGAGCCGGATTCCGATGAAGGACGCGGCCTTCCTGTCGCGCTGCGACGACCCGGACCTGCGCCGGGCCTGGCGCTCGCGGATCGAAGACCATGACGGCGGCGTCGACGAGGGTGGCGGCATCCGCCGCTGGCTGCGTCTCGCGGAAGCGGTCGGCCTCGACCCCGCCTATGTCGCTTCGACGAGGGGCGTCCTGCCTGCGACCCGATTTGCCGTCGACGCCTACGTGTCGTTTGTGCGGGAGAAGCCGCTCCTTGAAGCGGTGGCCTCCTCGCTCACCGAGCTTTTTGCGCCCAAGATCCACTCGGAGCGCATTGCCGGGTTGCTGGAGCACTATGCGTTCGCGGACCACGAGGCGCTCGCCTACTTCCGCCAAAGACTGGCGGAGGCGCCGCGCGACGTCGAATTCGGCCTTGCCTATGTGCTCGACCACGCCGACACGGCCGAAAAACAGGATGCCGTCGCCGCGGCGCTCACCTTCAAGACGGACGTTCTGTGGTCGCAACTCGACGCACTTTATTCCGCCTATGTGATGCCCGGCCGGATCCCGCCGGGCGGCTGGGACGGCGAGCAAGGTGTTGTCGGCGGTCCGACGGCGAGGGAGGCGGCGGAATGAGCGCCGACACGCCGGTGATTTCAGGGGCGAGCGTCGTCAAGCTGGCACGCGGCGTGCGGCTGCACGAGGATCCGGTTCGCGGCCAGATGGTCCTGTTGGCACCGGAGCGTGCGATGGCGCTCGACGATATTGCCGTCGCGATCGTGCAAGCGCTTGACGGCAAGCGGAGCCTCGACCGGATCGCCGACGACTTTGCCGCCAAGTTCGACGCCCCGGCCGCCGAGATAGCCGGCGACGTCAGGGCTTTCGCCCACGAGCTTGCCATCCGCCGCCTGCTGGAGATCGTCGAATGAGCAGCACGATCGCCTCCACAAACCATTCCGCCGCCCCTGTTCAGCGCGTGCCGCCGCCGATGGCGATGCTGGCGGAGCTGACGCATCGCTGTCCACTGGCCTGCCCCTATTGCTCCAACCCGACCGCCCTGACGCCGGCGGACGAGGAGCTGTCGACCGAGGAATGGATCGGCGTCTTCAGCCAGGCGGCCGACCTCGGCGTGCTGCATCTGCACTTGTCCGGTGGGGAGCCGGCGGCGCGACGGGATCTTGTCGAATTGACGCGGGCGGCGGTCTCGCTGGGGCTCTACACCAACCTGATCACGTCGGGCGTGGGTTTGACGGAGGCGAGAGTCAACGACTTGGCCGAGGCCGGTCTCGACCACATTCAGTTGTCGATCCAGGGTGTTTCCCCCGAAGGCGCCGACCGGATCGGCGGCTACAAGGGTGGCCATGAACGAAAGATGGCTGTCGCAAACTGGGTGGCGGGCGCCGGCATCCCGTTGACGGTCAACGCTGTCTGCCACCGGCAGAACATGGGCGAGATCGACGGTATGATCGAGCTTGCGATCCGGCTTGGCGCGCGGCGGGTGGAGATTGCGACGGTGCAGTTTCATGGCTGGGCCGAGCGCAACAAGGCGGCTCTCATGCCGACGCGCGAACAAGCCGAGCACGCCACGCGAACCGTTGCCCTAGCACGGGAAAAATATCAGGGTATCCTGGTGATCGACTATGTGCCGGCGGATTACTATTCTATGTACCCGAAGGCCTGTATGGGCGGCTGGGGCCGCGTCGGCCTGAACGTCACGCCGTCCGGTCGCGTGCTTCCGTGCCACGCTGCGGAAACGATCCCGAGCCTCACCTTCAAGACCGTCCGCGAAGACACGCTCTCCGGGATCTGGTACGAGAGCGACGCCTTCAACGCCTATCGTGGTGAGGCCTGGATGCCGGAACTCTGTCGCGGTTGCGAGCGCAAGCAAATAGACTTCGGCGGCTGCCGTTGTCAGGCGATGGCGCTTGCCGGCGACGCGAGCACAACAGATCCGGTTTGCATCCGATCACCGCTGCGCGAACGTTTGACACGGGAGACGGAACGGCTATCAGCGATGTCATCGGCCGCTTTGGTCTACCGCGGACGGTAGAGCTTATTCAGCTCTCGAATGGGCACATGATTTGCCGCTACTCTGGCCAATGTCCGGAAGACCGGCCAATCCGTAGACCGCGCGCTCGTTTGCGGTGCCTGAATGTGACGCTGACTTCTTACTGATGGACAGTTTCCGCGACAATATGAATGAATGCTGCTGACGGGGGGCGTCTCACATATTCTCCGGCGTCACGATGTCAAACGGGACGGTGCGGTGGATTGTGCTCCCCGGTACGTCCTGATTGATCGTCTCGATCATTGTCTGCACCAGCGTGGCGGAGGTCTGCTCCAGCGGATGACAGAGGGCCGCGGTAATCAGTCCCTCGGACAGACCCTTTCGGGTCTCCGGGCCGATATCCCGGCATACCACGCGGATGCTCCTGCGCCGATCCTCGGGGGCTTCTCTCAGCGCTCGCAAAACCCCGGAGATACCGCCCCCGACGATGAGGATGCCGGCGAGGTCATCCGTTGTCGCGAGCAACTCCTGGACCATCCGGTAGGCCTCGCTCGGTTCCTCATGGGTGGGGCGGCTGTCCTCAATGGTCAGATGCGGCGCATGTTCCCGCATATAGGAGCGGAAGCTTGCATCGGCGACGTCCTGACACTGGTAGCGGTGGTTGCCGATGAATACAGCAATCCGCCCCGGCTCGGGCGTCATGTGCCCGATAAGCCATGCCGCCGTTCGCCCCATTTTCCAATTATCGGAGCCAACGTAAGCGGCTCTTTCCCGGGCTGATTGATCGGTAATATAGGCGGTGACCGGCTTGCGATGGTCGTGCAGTTCGCGGATGGCCTGCGCGATGACGGGATGATCTGCTGCAACCACGGCGACGGCGTCACAGGCTTCACCGAGGGCCTTCAGTCGACCCGCGATATTCTCAGGCGTTAAAAGGTCCACGAAATCGATCACCGGATCGACGACCTCATCACGCCTTGCGCGGCAGGCCTCGACGATCTTCTTGCCGAAGAGCTGGTAAAGCTCCCGGCTGGATTGCTGCAGCAGAAAGCCAAGCCGATATTTCGGTGCCGATTTCCGCAGCCGGTCCTCGATAGCGCCGACGCCGTAAAAACCAATGCGCTCTGCGGCAGCCTGGACGAGCTGCACGGTGGTGCCTTTAACCGAAGCGGTGCCGGTGAGGATCCTGTTGACCGTTGAGATTGAGACGCCCGCCTCTTTGGCAAGATCGGCAATGGTCGGCCGACGCATGATGTTCCTCCTCTCGCGGCGGTGATTGTATCATTATGAATGACACTGCATGATACTTTTTGTATGTTCAGTATTATTTGCCATTTCTGAAATTTCAAGCAGTCGATATGTTTCTCCTCACGGTCACGCCAGGGAGGCGGGCCAAGGGAGGAGAATGAGATGACTAAATTTCGCCGTCTTGCGGCAACCGTGTCGGCTGCCGCCATCATCACTTGCACTGCAACGGCCGTTATGGCTGCCAACATCTTCGTTGTGGGCGGCAAGCCGGACGATCCGTTCTGGTCGATCGTGAAGCGTGGCGCCGAGGACGCCGGCAAGGTGGTGGAGGCGCAGGGCGGCAAGGTAACCTGGCTCGGGCCCCAGAACTACGACAACCTTGGCGTCGATGCGGCGGAACTGATCCGTCAAGCGATCGACCAGGGCGCCGATGCGATCGTTGGGCCTAACTGGGTGCCGGAAGCCATGGACCCCGCCTTCAAAGCGGTTGTCGACGCCAAAATTCCGCTGGTCATCTATAATGCCGGGGGCATCGAAGCTGCCGATCGCCTGGGCGCCATGAACTACGTCGGCTCCAACGACTACCTGTCTGGCAAGGCCGCTGGCACCTACTTCGCCAAGCATGATCTGAAAAACGCCATCTGCCTCAACACGCTGCCCGGCGCAGCGAACATCGAAGCCTTCTGCAAAGGCATGATCGATGGCGTCACCGAAGGCGGCGGTGTCGGCTCGTCCCTGCCGCTGCCGGCAACCTCCTTCGGTTCGGCGACGGCCGTGGCGCAGGCCTTGAAGGCGCACCTGCTGCAGAACCCGGATATCAAAGCCGTGTTCGCTATCGGTAACGTCGACACGAACTCGGCGGTCAACGGTGTGACGCAGGCCGGCAAGCAGGGGCAGGTGCACGTCTGTGGCATGAACATGGACGAAACGATCCTGAACAACATCAAGAGCGGCACCCAGCTCTGCGCGATCGACCAGCAGGGTTACCTGCAGGGCTACCTGGCAGTCTCGATCCTGAACGCCAACGTCAACTACGGCCTCACCGTGCCGACCCGGGAAATCCTGACCGGCCCCGGTGTGATCGATAAAGCGAACGTCGAGGCCACCTTGGCGGGTGTGCAGGCGGGCGCCCGATAAACTTCGGCGGAACGTCGTGAAGCTGCCTGTCGCTTGAGGCAGGCCGCTTCCAGTCTTCCAATAGCGGCGACCGTTACCGGTCATGCGGCTTCGTTGGTGGTAATCAAATGAACACGACAAATAGTGCCCATGTCTCCTCGGTCCCTACAGGTGACCAGAATATCAAGGCGACCATCGGCCAGCTTTCCCGGCGACCTGAAGCGGGATCGCTCTTGGGCTTGATCGCGGTGTTCGTCTTCTTCGCCCTGGTGGGCGGCCAGGCTTTCCTGTCCTCCGCGGGCTATGCGAGCTGGCTCAACGTCGCCGCCGAGATCGGCATCGTCGCTCTCCCGGTTGGGCTCCTGATGATCGCAGGCGAAATGGACCTATCGATCGGCGCGGTCATTCCGGCGGCATCTCTGACGGTCGCCATCATTTCCGGCCACTACGGCCTTCCCGAGATTGTCGGGATTTTCGCCGGTCTGGGTGTCGGGCTCCTCGTCGGTTTTCTCAACGGCTTTGTCGTCAATCGCACGGGGGTGCCGTCCTTGATTGTCACCATCGGTTCCATGTTCGGCGTCATGGGCCTGACGCTGGGCTTCACCGTGCTCATCGCCGGCAGCACCGGCGTGTCGCTCGTGCCAAGCCCTACAGTCAAGGCGATCCTCGGCGATTTTGTCGGCGGCATGTTTCAGGTGACGATCTTCTGGTGGGTGCTGTTCGTGGCGGCGTTCTTCTATCTGCTGCACGTCTCGCCCGTGGGCAACTGGATCTTTGCTCTCGGTGGCGACAAGGTCTCGGCCCGCAACGCCGGCATCCCGACGGCGAGATTGACCGTCGCGCTCTACATGCTGTCGGGCTTCTCTGCCGCCTTCGTCGGCGTCAGCCAGGTGCTCGTCTACCAAAGCGCGCAGGTACTCGCGGGGCAATCGTTCATCTTCAATTCGATCATGTGCGTGGTCATCGGCGGTGTGCTTCTGACCGGAGGCGCCGGATCGGTGGTGGGCATTGTCTTCGGTACGCTCACCTTCGCAATCGTCAACCAGGGCATCTACTTCACCGGAATCGACCCCAACCTTGGCAGCGTCATTATCGGCGCGCTCCTGCTGCTCGCCGTGATGATGAATGACAAGTTCCGGCTGATGGCGATGTCCTATGCGACCAAAAAGAAGAAGTGAGGGCGGGGAGATGAACGGTTTTTCCATTGGACAAATTGTGCGCCGCCCGGAATTCGGGGCCGTGCTGAGCTTCGTCGCCGTGATTGCCTTCTACGTAGCCTTCGGCGGCGTTAGCCTGGGTGCGCTCTTCGGCGCGGCAAGCTGGATCAATTTCGCCGCCAACCTCGGCATCGTCGCCTTGCCCGTCGGCCTCCTGATGATCGCTGGCGAACTCGACATCTCGATCGGCGCAATGATCCCGGCGGGCTCGATGTCGATCGCCATCCTGTCGGGCTATTACGAGTTGCCGATCGTGATCGGCATGCTTGGAGCGCTCGCCTTCGGCGTTGGCGTGGGGTTGATCAACGGTTTTCTGGCGGTGCGCACGAGCGTGCCCTCGCTGATCATCACGCTGGGCACGCTGGTCGCGGTGCAGGGTCTGGTCCTCGCGGGATCGGCCATTCTGACCGGGGCCGCCTCGGTTCCGCTCGAAGCGCCCGCCTGGGCCAAGATGATCTTCGGCCAACTCATCCTCGGCAAATTCCAGGTGATCATCCTGTGGTGGTTTGCGCTGACCGTGGTCTTCGGCTTCGCGCTTCACGCGACGCGCTACGGCAACTGGATCTTCGCGATGGGAGGAGACGAGGTCAGCGCGCGCAATGCCGGCATTCCGACCAAGAGGCTGAAGATTGCACTCTTTGTTCTGTCGAGCACGGCCGCTTCCTTCGTCGGCATGTGCGGGGCGATCCAGTTCAACTCGGCGCAGGTCTCAGGCGGCATGAACTACATCTTCAACACGATCGTCTCGATTGTGGTGGGTGGGGTGCTGCTCGCCGGCGGCTTCGGCTCCATCGCCGGGATCTTCCTCGGCGCGCTGACCTTCGCCGTCGTCAACCAGGGCATCTATTTCACCGACATCGACCGCAACTGGTCCAACCTCATTATCGGCGTGATGCTCATGGCCGCTGTCCTGATGAACAATACCTTCCGGCAGATGGCGCTTAGCTTCGTGCCGAAGAAAAAGAAGTGAGTGTTCAACCATGTCTGACAATACTCCGATCCTTGAACTTCAAAATGTCGACAAGAGCTTCGGTCCGATCGACGTGCTGCACGACATCTCGCTCAAGGTCCGTGCGGGCGAAGTGCTGTGCCTGCTCGGCGACAATGGCGCCGGCAAGTCGACGCTCATCAAGACGCTTGCAGGGGTGCACAAGCCCACACGCGGCACCATCCTGATGGACGGAAAGCCGGTCGAATTCAGAGGACCGCGCGAGGCGCAGGAGATGGGCATTTCGACTGTGCACCAATTCGGCGGCACCTTTCCGCTGATGTCGATCGGCCGCTCCTTCTTTGTCGGCGTCGAACCGACCAAGGGTTGGGGGCCGTTCAAGGTCTATGACCGCAAGACCGCCAACGAGATCGCCGTCAAGGCCGTGCAGGACTTCGGCATCACCCGCATCGATGACGGCGATCGTCTGGTCGGGGGGCTTTCAGGCGGCGAACGCCAGTCACTTGCGATTGCCCGTGCCGTGCATTTCGGCGCCCGCGTGCTGATCCTCGACGAACCAACCGCGGCGCTCGGCGTGAAACAGGCGGCGCATGTGTTGCGGATCGTCAACCAGGCGAAGCGGCGGGGCCTGGCAGTGATCTTCATCACCCATCAGGTCATGCACGCCATGACGGTGGGTGATCACTTCGCCGTGCTCATCCGTGGAGCAATCGCCGCAGACTTCCGCAGGGGCGAAAAGTCCCGTGAGGAGATCACTGATCTGATGGCGGGTGGGGAAACCATGGCTGATCTGGAGGCTCAAATCGAGACTTACATGGATTCGCACGAGGGTCAGCCCCCACCGCCAGCCCAGTAATCGCTGACGGCATCACAAACGAATTGCGCAAACGCGCACAGCTTCGACAGCGACTGAAAGGACCGCTGTCGGAGGACGGAGAATTGCGTCCAGAATCCGGAGGTCAAAAAAATGAAAATCGCACTCGACCCGTTCATGCATCGGCATCTCTCGCTTGAGGAGTTGCCGAGAAAGGTCAAGGAACTCGGCTACGACTGGATCGAGCTTTCGCCGCGTGGCGATTTCCTCGAATGGTTCAAAGCGCCGCGCGTCTTTCCCGATCGGGTGAAGTCGTTCAAGAAGGCGCTTTCAAGTGCCGATGTCGGCATCGCATCGCTGCTGCCGATGTATCGCTGGGCCTCCAATGACGAGGCCGAGCGTCAGGCGGCGGTGAAACATTGGAAGCGGGCTATCGAGATCTGCGTCGAACTGGGCGTCGACACGATGAACTCGGAGTTCGGCCGCGGCCCGCACCCGGACAAGGGGTCCTGCTACTGCTGCCATACCGGGTCGATGATCGAGGCCTGCGAAGACGCCTGGTGGCGCTCGATGGAAGAGCTCGTGCCGATCTTCGAGCGCGAGGACATCAACTTGCATGTCGAGCCGCACCCGGAAGACTGGTGCGAGACGCTGCAGCCGGCGCTCGACATCATCCGCACAGTCAATTCGAAGAATGTCAAATTCCTCTACTGCGCGCCGCACACCTTCTATTTCGGCGACGACACCAAAGCCATGCTGCGCGAAGCGGCGGACGTTCTTGCCCATGTCCATGTGGGCGACACGTTCAACCATAAGGCCTCTTCGGGTCTGCGCTACATCGTCAATCCGCCGGGCTCGGCCGCCCGAGTACACCAGCATCTCGACATCGGCCAGGGCGAGGTGCCGTGGGACGATTTCTTCGGCACGCTCGCGGAGATCGGTTTCGACGGCATCATGACGGCTTGCGTCTTCGCCTGGGAAGAGCGCGCCGACCACTCCGGCCGCTTCATGCGCGAGAAGATGCAGGAATACGTCGAGAAGTACTGGGGGGCAAAATGACCCTCCAGATTGGCGTCATCGGCACGGGTATGATCGGCCAGGATCATATCCGCCGTCTTACGAAAGTCCTTTCCGGTATTGAAGTCGTGGGTGTCACCGACATCGACCAGGCCCGCGCTGCTGCTGCCGCCCCCGAAGGGGCGGAGGTGTTTGCCACCCCCACGGCTTTGATCTCTTCGGATAACGTGCAGGCCGTGGTGATCTGCTCCTGGGGACCGGCACACGAGGAGCAACTGCTCGCCTGCATCGCTGCCGGCAAGCCGGCCTTCTGCGAAAAGCCCTTGGTGACATCCGAGGCGGCCGCGCTTCGCGTGATTGAAGCCGAAGTGGCCTTCGGCCGGCGTCTCGTGCAGGTGGGCTTCATGCGGCGTTTCGATGCCGACTATCGCCGCCTCAAGGCCGTGATCGACGGAGGGAAACTTGGCGCGCCGCTGATGTTCCATTCCGTGCATCGCAATGCCTCGGTCCCCGAAGGCCTCTACACATCGGAGATGCCGCTGAACGACACGCTGGTGCATGACGCAGACATCTCCCGCTGGCTCCTGTCGGACGAGGTTACTGGGGTGGAGGTGCGCGTGCCGCGCCGGTCATCGCGCGGAGGCGAACTGCGCGATCCGGTCTTCGTGCTCCTGCACATGGCCTCGGGTGCGCTGGTCGATGTCGAGATTTCGGTGAATATCTCCTATGGCTATGACATCCGCGGCGAGGTCAGCTGCGAGACGGGCGTGGCCGCACTCCCGACCCGCCCGGCAGCCGTAATTTCGGATTCGAACGGCATCCGTCAGGCGATCCCCGAGGACTGGCGCGAGCGCTTCATCGAAGCATACGACCAGGAGTTCCGCGAATGGATCGTGGCCGCCTCTGAGGGCACCGCGACTGGTCCGTCCACCTGGGATGGATACGCGGCCACGCTGGTGGCCGATGCCGCTCTGCGTGCCGTGGCCAGCGGCGGCTTCGAATCAATCAACATGATAGCGAAACCCGGCCTTTACGGGCCTCCGACCGCCATGGCGGCGGAATGAACCAGTAGGCCATTTCAGGAAGATGATCAGATGATCAATGGAGAAAGAACGGTTTCCCGCCCCTTGCGCTGGGGCATGGTCGGCGGTGGACGCACCGGTCAGGTTGGCTACAAACACCGCACCGGCGCGCTCCGGGACGGCACCTATGAGCTTGTTGCCGGTGCCTTCGATCTCGATTTCGAACGCGGCCGGGACTTCGGCATCAGGCTCGGGGTGGCGGTGGATCGCTGCTACGCCACTTATCAGGAACTGATCGTCAATGAGGCGGCGCGGGAGGACGGCGTCGAAGTCGTCTCGATCGCAACGCCCAACTTCACCCATTACGAAATCACCAAGGCCTGCCTCGAAGCGGGCCTGCACGTGATCTGCGAAAAGCCGCTCTTCTTCACGGTGGCCGAATGCGAAGAGGTGGCGAAGCTCGCCGAGGAAAAGGGCCTGATCGTCGGCGTCACCTACGGCTTCACCGGCCATCCGCTGGTCCACCAGATGGCCGCCATGGTCAGGAAAGGCATGCTCGGCGATATCCGTATCGTCGACATGCAATATACCCATGGCTTCAACTCGGGCGACGACGTCGGTGCAGGCGAGGCCGTCAAATGGCGCACGAACCCGAAGACCGCCGGGCCGACCTTTGTCCTCGGCGACATCGGCACGCATCTCTACTACCTGTCAGAGATCGTCTTGCCACATATGAAGATCGAGAAGCTTCTCTGTGACCGCAAGGCGTTCATCCCGACCCGTGCGCCGCTCGAAGACCATGCCACGGTGCTGATGCACTACGACAACGGGGCGCGGGGCCGCCTCTGGGTTTCGTCGGTGGACGCGGGCAATATGGGATCGCAACGCTATCGCTTCGTGGGCTCGAAGGCCTCGATCGAATGGTCCGATGCCCATCCGGACCAGCTGATCTACGAAGTCCAGGGCGAGCCGAACCGTACCCTACACCACGGCATGCCGTATCTGGAGGAAGAAAGCCTCGCCGTCGACCGGATGGGTGCGCTGCACACCGAAGGCCTGGGCGATAGCTGGGCCAACATCTATCTCTGGATCGCCCAGGCGATCGACGCAAAACGTCGCGGCGACGAGGTCTTCCTCAAGGACCACCATTACCCGGGCATCGAGGCGGGCACCGAGGGTGTGCGCTGGCTGGAAAACTGCGTCCGTTCGGCGGATGCAGGTTCGGCTTGGATTGACTTCAAGTAGTTCAACCTGGGGGCACGCTGGACTTTCCTCCGTCCATCTCCCAAGCGCGCCCCCATTTTTCCATACAGAAAGATTGAGACGATGAAACTTTCCATTTGCACTGACGTGATGGGCAACCTGTCTTTTACGGACATGCTCGATAAATGCGTCGAGCTCGGCGTCGAAGGCATCGAGATGACCGGCGGCGGCTGGTCGCGCGCGCCGCATTTCCGCGCCGATGAACTGCTTGAAGATAAGGGACTTCTGAAAACCAAGATCAAGGAAATCGAAGCCCGCGGTCTTCAAATCGCCGCCCTCAATTGCTCGGCCAATCCGCTGGACCCCGGCGACATGGGCAAACGCCACCGCAAGGAGATGGAGCAGACGATCCGGCTCGCTGGCGAGATCGGCGTCAGGACCATCGTGACGATGTCCGGTCTGCCGGAAGCCGCTCCCGGCGACAGTGTTCCCAATTGGCTCGTCTATACCAAGAGCTGGCCCGACGAGATGCCCGAGCGCGACCGCTATCAGTGGGAAGACCGCGCATTCCCGCTGTGGCACGGCCTGGTCAAGCTCGCCAAGGAAGTCGGCGTCGAGAAATATGCTCTCGAAAACTTCTCGGCGATGTTGGTCTGGAACCCCGAAACCCTCTTCCGCCTGCGCAATGAGGTCGGCCCGACGGTCGGTATGAACCTCGACCCCTCGCATCTGATATGGATGGGGGCGGATCCGATTGCCTCCGCCCGCGCGCTGGGACCCGCAATTCACCACTGCCACGGCAAGGACACCCGTATCGAGCGGGGCCTGGCCGATGTCAACGGCCTGCTCGAGCTGAAGGAGGTCACCGACGTCGCGAACCGTAGCTGGAACTATGTCGCCGTAGGCGCGGGCCGTGACCTGCAATGGTGGAAGGAGTTCTTCTCCGTCGTCCGCATGTGCGGCTACAACGGCTGGGTAAGCTTGGAAATGGAAGACTTCACCATGTCTACCGAGGCTGGGATTCGATCCTCCATCGAGGCACTTCAGACGACCATCAGCCGCTAACGGAAATGCGGGTGTCGCCGGCATAGGCTCGCGGTGCCCGCCAGACCATTTCAGTCAGTCAGACGTCCTGATGATGAACCCCGTACATATGAACGTTGCTCGATGGAAAAATCCCGCAGCAGGAATCCCCCGAAGACCCTTCAGGAGTTGAAGTGCGATATTGCCAGGCGGCAGATCACCTTTCCCGGTACTCTGGACCGAGTGGCGCGCGAGGTCATCGATCGACCTGAAGCGGCAGCCTTCGAGACCGCCGCAATGATTGCCAGAAGGTGCAATGTCTCGGCGAGCACGGTTCAGCGACTCGCGCGCCATCTCGGCCTTCGCACGTTCGCCGACCTGAAGGCGGTTCTGCGAGAACATGTTCGCGATAGCTCGCGCCGCAGTTCCCGGTGACAGGCCTTCAACAGTCGGCTGTCGGGTGTTGCTGTCAGGAGCTCTTGCCGTTCGAAGCCATGCGCATGCCGGCTGCGCGCCCGCCGCTCGGTACCACGACGATCTGCCTGACCTTGCCTTGTTTGAAGGCGGTGAGAAAACGCGGGTAGTCCTTGAAGGCGACGCAGCCATGCGATTCCGCCCGATTGCCGCGCAGCAGGTAGCTGTGCGTCAGGAAGCCGTCGCGGCCATGCTTGTTCTTTCCGTCGACAGGCAGCATGCGGATCGCCTCGACGCCATGGAAGCGTGTTTCGCGCATCCTGAGATTGTAGGTGTGCGGTGGGGTCGGTCCGGTCATCTTGACATTCACGTAACGCGGATTGTCGGCCATCTTGCCGATGCCGGAATGGGCCTCGAGCACGCTGCCGTCGGGCATGTACACCTTGGCGGCCGCGATATCGTAGACGGCGACGCCATTTCCGGCCTTGGCTCCGCTGCCGAAGATGTTGCGCAGGGCCTGTCCGAAGCCGCTGCTGGAACCGTTCTCTGCCGGATTGTCCGGCCGCGCATAGGCGAGCTTCTGCTTTCTCGGCGTTTCGCGTTCGTCGGCCTTCCCGGTCCCTTCGGCCCTTGGCTGTGCTGCGTCCTGGGGCTGCCTGGTCTCGGGTTCCTCCGTTTCGGCAGCAGGCTGTTGGGCCTGATCGTCGCGCGGGCGGAACTGCGGCAGCGGGCCGGAGGACGGCGTATCCTCATAGCCTGGCAGCGCGTCGCCGTCCGTGTTCGGATCCTGCGAAGCTGCGAGGTTGTCCTCCAGCAAGGCCGAGAAGGCGGTGCTGGTCGTTCCGCTCTGGGAGTGGGCGGCATAGGCCAGCAAGGGCAGGGGCCTGTCGGTCGAGCCGGCGGGCAGTGGCCCAAATGGGCCGGGAGCAGGCGCGTCAACCTTTGCAGGCGGGCGGAGCGAGTTGGCGGAACCGGGGCGCTCGAAATGGCCGGCGAGCTTCCCCGATGTCAATGCGGCCTGCTTCACCAAGGCGTCGAAGAGCGCCGCCTTGCCGCTGCTCCCGGCATCTCCGGAAACATCGGGACTGCGGGTGGATCGGCTGGTGGCAAGGTTTGCGGACAGGACGGGCTGCGCCGCCGCGGCGACCAGCCGCGTCGCCTGGCTGATCCTGGCGTGCTTGTCCCATGGGCGCTCTTTTGTCCTCTCCGCCAAATAAAGCTGCGGCTTGGGCAGGTAGCTGCCTGAACCATGAGCGAAGGAACTGCCCATCGCGGCCATGCCGACCGCCGACCACACAGCCGCGCCGGCAAGGGCGGTGCCGCAGCAGGTGATCAACAGTGGGCGCAACAGACGCTGCAAGGACTGTGGGCGAACGATCTTACTCAACAACGCAAATCAAGCCAGAAAATCACGCAAAAGGCCCTCAGGCCGGCGAGCGGCCACCGCTGCGCGACTTCCGGATTGTCCCCTCATGACGACTGATGGAGATAAGATGGACAACTATGGTTAAATTTTGCTTTCCAGAACCCCGGATAGATCCGAACCAGCATTCCTGTGAGCGCCCACCTCGGGCTGCCGGTATCGGCGTGATGTCGATCCGGCGCTTCCTACGTCCAATCAGAGCTACCGGAACATGCCGGGGGTTGCGGCCGGAGCTCCGCGAACCCCATCGCTGAGCGGCGTTTTCTAGCCTCGAACGCGCTCCAGCACGCGTTCGAGGGCGCCGATCAATGCTTGACTTCCGCCGCTACGATGGAAGTCTTCGAACATCTGCTCATTCAAACCGCCCGGCGTCGAAAACTCGCGTCTTAGAATGTCGAGCGGCGTTTGACCAGTCCTGACAGCCGTCTGCGCAAGGCGGGCAAAGAGCGGCGCCAGATAGGCACGTGCCTTCTCGCTCGCCATGCCCTTTTGCGCCATCCAGCTGGTCGCCCGGTCGAGGATCCCGAAATACGTGCCCATCAGCGCGCTGGCGACGGCGAGCAGGTCGTATTCCTCTTTCGTCTCGCATTCGACGGCGCTGCCGAGCGCGGCGAAGATGGCTGCGATCTCGGCGTGGGGCGGGTAGATTGCGGTCACGCCTTCCCGTTCGGCGACGAAGGGCAGCGGGATCGCCTGCGTGAGGTTCACGTTCTCCTTGATCCAGCTCAGGAGCTTGGAACGATCCGTCGCCGCGACGACGCTGACGACTGTCTGGTCCTTCCGGAATGTGAGTCCGCCGATCACCTCTTCTGCGATCTGCGGCCGAATCGCGAGAAACAGGATGTCCGCCGCATCGACCACTTTCTGGTTGTCCTTGGCGATCCGCACCGAAGGAAACCGGCTGGCGAGCCGGGCGGCAATCTCCCGATTGCGAGGCGAGACGTGGATCTCCGTCACACCAAGCCCGGCGCCGACGATGCCTGTCACCATCGCCTCGGTAATCGCACCTGTGCCGACGAAACCGATACGCATCTATTCCGCTGCCTTCCGCCGCCCGAGTGATACATCCGTCGTGTAGTTCTCGCGCATGAAATTGATGAAGTTCTGCTGGAACTGGCGCGTATGGGCATGGGCCAGTTCGTCGGCGAGATCGACATTCTTCGCCCGGATCGCCTCGAGCATCAGGTTGTGCTCGTCGGTCAACAGGTAACCTTCGTGCGACCGCTCCAGATACTCGAAATGGAGATGCAGCATCCGCTGGCCCTGGTTGAGGAGCCGCTCGTAGAAGGACGCGAGATATGGATTCTTGCCGGCCCTGGCGATCGCCATATGGAACTGCTTGTTCGCCTCGGACATCTGAAGGTGATTTCCGGTTTTCACGGCCGCCTCGAATTCCTTCTGGCGCTTGGCGATGGCCTTCAGGTCGGCATCGGTCCTGAGCTCCGCCGCAAGGCGGGTGTTCATGCGCTGCGCGATGTCGAGCGCCTCCACATATTTCGGAAACGTTGCGACTTCGATCGGTGCCACGATCGTGCTGCGGTTCGATAGTGTGACGACCAGCTCCTCGCCGGCGAGCCGGATCAACGCTTCGCGGACGGGCGAGCGGGACATATCGAACCGTTCGGCCAGCGTGTTCTCGTCAAGGAGCTGGCCGGGGGCGAGCGTCAGCGCCAGGATCTCGTTTCTCAACGTCTCGTAGACGCTTTTCCAGCCCGTACCTTTGGCTCGCTTGGTTTCTGCTTCGTCAGACACTTAGGTCCCTTTCCCGTCATCCGGACGCATAAGGCCAGATCGGTCCTGCGCTGACAATGTAATTTTTCCGCTTGACTTTGTCGACACTAAGACGACATTAATCATTGTGTCGACACGAAGACGACACAAAAGCCAAGATCGGCTGAAAGCCGACGAGAGGAACCGCGCGTTACGCGCACGTCAAACAGAGGAAATGACGATGCTGTCGAAGATGCTTTCGCCCCTGCTGCGGGCGCTGCCTGCGCTTGCCCTGATCACTGGTCTTTCAACCACCGTTGCTTCCGCCCAAACGGCCGATGGCTATTGGCAAGGCGTGCAGAAGGCAGGTGTCCTTCGTTGCGGCGCGGCCGTCGCCCCGCCCTATGTCATGCGTGACCCGGCAACGGGCGAGTATTCGGGCTTCTTCGCCGATCTGTGCCGCGAATTCGCCGATGTCCTGAAGGTCAAGCCGGAATTCGTGGATACGACCTGGGACAACATTGTCGCCGGTCTGCAGGCGGGCAAATGGGACGTCTCGCTCGCGCTGAACAGGACGCCGGCCCGCGCCATGGCCGTGCAGTTCTCCATTCCGGCAATGGAGTACCAGATCTCGCTCGCCTACAATAAGGAGAACCCGAAGGTGCCGAGCGGTGCGACCTCGGTCGCCGACATCGACAAGAAGGACGTGACGCTGGCGGTCATGTCCGGCACCGCACAGGACAAGGCGATCACCGCCGCCGTGAAAAACGCAACCATCCTGCGTCTGCCTGGCAATGACGAGACGCGTCTGGCGGTGGTCTCCAGACGGGCGGACATCCTCGTCGATGCCTCCGACACCAATCAGCTTTTCACCCAATCGAACCCTGACTGGGCGGTCGCGCTCAACCCGAAGCCGGCGCTGGCGAAGCAGGGTGTCGCCTTTGGCCTGCCGCACCAGCTTTCGACGGCCGACGTCGAAGTGGTCAACATCTTCCTCGAAGAGAAGGTCGCGACCGGTCACGTGGACGAACTGATCCGCAAGGCCGTCGATCAGGTGCTGAAGAGCACGCAGTAACGGTAGCCTGGCCGGGCGCGGCCACCGTTTGCCCGGCCACTCTCATCCCCTCCTTTGACCAGTGAGATCGGCAATGACCATGTCCTTCAGTGCCCCCCTTGTCAAAATCCAGTCCCTTCACAAGAGCTACGGGCCGCATATCCAGGTGCTCAAGGGATTGGACATCGAGATGAAGCCCGGCGAACGGGTCGTGGTGATCGGCCCGAGCGGCGGCGGCAAGAGCACGCTGCTGCGCGTCATGATGGGGCTGGAGAAGATCGACAGCGGCTCGATCAGCTTCGGCGGCAAGCCCTACATATCCTCGGCGGGAGCCGACAGGAAGACCGTGATCGACACCGAGGTGCGCCGGTCGATCGGCATGGTGTTCCAGCACTACACGCTGTTCCCGCACCTCACCGTCATCCAGAACCTGATCCTCGCGCCCTGCAAGGTCAGAGGAGAAAACAAGGCGAGCGCCACCAAGCGTGCCCAGGCGCTGCTCGAGCGCTTCGGCCTCGGCGCGAAGGCGGGCGCTTATCCGGCGCAACTCTCCGGCGGGCAGAAACAGCGCGTGGCGATCGCCCGCGCCCTGATGCTCGATCCGAAGCTGATGCTCTTCGACGAGGTGACGTCGGCGCTCGATCCCGAACTCGTCGCCGAAGTCGAGCAGGTCATCCTGCAGCTTGCCGCCCAAGATATGCCGATGATGATCGTCACCCACGACATGTGGTTTGCGAAGAACATTGCCTCACGCGTGATCTTCTGCGCCGGCGGCGTGGTCGTCGAGGATGGACCGCCGGAGCAGGTGCTCGGCTCGCCCAGGGAAGAGCGCACCCGCGAGTTCATCGATCGCGTCTTCCATATCCGGCATTAGGAGGGGAAGATGGGCTATTCTTTCGACTTCCAGTCGATCTCCTTCGGTCCTCTTTGGGACGGACTGATCGTGACGCTGCAACTGACGGTCGCCGCCAATCTCATCGGCGTCGTGCTCGGCTTTCCGCTGGCGCTGCTCATCATGAACCGCTTTGCACCGGTCCGGCTGCCGGCCATGCTCTTCGTCGAATTCTTCCGCTGCACGCCGGCGATCGTGCAGATCGTCTGGTTCTTCTATTGCGTGCCGATGCTGTTCAACGTCTTTCTCGGCTCGATGACGATGGGCATCCTGGCGCTCGGCCTCAACCTGATGGCCTTCAACGCCGAGGCCTATCGTGCCGCAATCCAGGCCGTTCCGCGCGAACAGCTCGATGCCGGTATCGCGCTCGGTCTCAATCCGCTGCAGCGCACCCTCCATATCGTGCTGCCGACCGCGGTCCGAGCGTCGATACCGGTCCTGCTCACCAATGGCATCGGCATCTTCCAGCAAACCGCGCTGGTCGCCATCGTCGCCGTGCAGGACCTCATGTACCAGGCGAAGACGCTTGCAACCGAGACCTATCGGCCGATCGAGACCTTCACCATCGTCGCGCTGGTCTACTTCGCCGTCTCGTTCCCCGTCTCACAGATCGTCGGCTACCTCGAACGCCGCCGCCAACTGATGATGAGCTGAGGAGAAGACTAATGGCTCTCGACTTCTCCATCGTCCTTCGCTTCCAGGAAGCGCTCGCGCTCGGTCTCTGGATGACGATCAAGCTGACGCTGATCTGCATTGTTCTCGGCTGCAGTCTCGGTTTCCTTATCGGCCTCGCCCGGACCTCGCGCAGCACGATCCTGCGCGCGGTCTCCAGCGTCTATGTCGAGTTCTTCCGCGGAACGCCGGTGCTCGTCCAGCTCTTCTGGATCTTCTTCTGCCTGCCGCTGATCCTCGGCGTCGAGCTCTCCAACCTCACCTCCGGTGTGATCGCTCTCACCCTCTATATGGGCGCGATCACCAGCGAGACCTTCCGGGCTTCGCTGAAATCAATCGGGCCGGAGCAGCTCGACGCCTGCGTTGCACTGGGCCTTTCGCGCCGCGTTCAAGTGGCGAACGTCATCCTGCCGCAGGCGGTGCTCCGCGCCGTCCCGACGCTGCTCTCCAACTGCGTCAGCCTGTTCAAGGAAAGCGCGCTGGTCTCCGCCGTCGGCATGGCCGACCTGATGTTCGTCGGTCAGAACATTTCCAACAATACGGCGCGACCTATCGAGGTACTCACGGTCGTCGCTCTCATCTATTTCGTCATCGCGTTTCCGCTGACCCGTGCCGTCACGCTCGTCGAGCGGCGCGTGCTCGCCAAACTCGCGATCTGAATCGAAATCTTTCGAAAGGAGATATTCCATGAAACTCTCTGGCGTCATGCCCGCCCTTATCACCCCGTTCGACGCGAGCAACAGGGTCGACTTCAAGGCTTTCGAAAAGCTTCTGACCCATCTGCGTGATGCCGGGGTCACCGGCTGGGTTCCGAACGGGTCGACCGGAGAGTATTTCAGCCAGTCCAAGGAAGAGCGCCGCGATGTGCTGCAGTTCGTCAAGGATTTTGCCAAACCGGGCGAAATTCTGATCGCCGGCACCAATGCGCCCGCCACCCGCGAAGTCATCGAGCAGACGGCAATCGCCAAAGAGATCGGCTATGACACTGTGCTGCTCGCCCCGCCGTTCTACACCCGGCCGACGCAAGCCGAACTGATCCGGCATTACGAAAGCGTGCTCGATGCCGTGGATGTGAACCTGGTCCTCTATTCCTATCCGGCCAAGGATGGTTCGGACATCAGTTTCGAGCTGATGGACCATTTCGCCGACAATCCGCGCGTGATGGGGATCAAGGAAAGCTCAGGGGTATTGCAGCGCGCGATCGACATCGCCAGCCGCTACGACGGCCGCATCCAACTGGTGTCCGGATCGGACGACATTGCGCTCGACTTCATGTTCTGGGGTGCGGAGAGCTGGATCTGCGGGCCGGCGAACTGCATGGCCAAGGCATGCTGCGATCTCGACCGAACGTTCCGTTCCGGTGATCTCGACAAGGCGCGCGCGCTGATGAAAACGCTCTACCGCGCGATGAACATCCTCGAAAGCGGCAAGTTCGTGCAGAAGATCAAGTATGGCTGCGAGCTTCAGGGCTTGCCCATGGGTGAGTGCCGCGCGCCACTGGGGCCGCTGACCGACGATGAAAAGGCTGAGTTCCGCACCGCTATGGAGCCGATCCTGAACTGGTAATCGGAACCGGTCATCGCTTGTCAATGCGCTGTTTCTTGGCCGTTCGGCGATCAGGAAGCGGCGCCTCGACAGTAAGGACCCGAGCGATCCTATCCCGAGAGCTTCACGGTGGCCGACACCTGGATGACCACGGTTTGATTGCCGCACCACACCGAGAAAAGAAAAATGACGAGCAATAGCGAGGGTCCTGTCATTGTCGTAGGCGCCGGCATCATCGGCACGACGATTGCCTACGACTTGCAGCGCCGCGGGAAGAGCGTGGTGCTGCTCGACAGAGAAGGCCCCGGCAAGGGCGCGTCTTACGGGAACATGGCGTCGATCGCGGTCACCGAGTTCATGCCCGCCTCGCGGCCGGGCGTCTGGGCGCAGATGCCGAAGTGGCTGCTCGACCGGGAAGGGCCGGTGCGGATCCGGCCCTCCTATATGCCGAAGCTCGTCCCCTGGTTCCTGCGTTTTCTGGCGGCGAGCCGGCCCTCGCGGGTCAGGGAACTGGAGACGGCGGGCGCGGTGCTGTGCCATCGCGTTTATGAGGATCTTGATCCACTGCTGAAAGCGACGGGCCTCACCGGCATGCTGACCAAGGAGGGGTGCCTCAGCCTCTATGCGGACGAGGCCGAGTTCAAGGCGGACCGAGAGCATGTCGAGGTTCTAGAGTGGTTCGGCTTCCGCCATGAGATCCTGAGCGGGAAAGCCATCCGCGACCTGGAACCCGCACTGACGCCGAAGATCGCCAAGGCGGTACTGTTCCCCGACAACCGCTCCATTCGCGACCCTTATCAATTGGTCGTGAAGCTCGCCGAGGCTCTTCTGGCGCTCGGCGGCAGGATCGAGCGAGGCGAGGTCGTCGGCTTCGATCACGGTGATCGCGTCAAGGCCCTTCGCCTGAAGGATGGTCGTTCGATCGCCGCGTCTCAGATCGTGCTTTGCGCCGGCGCCTATACCGGCAGGATGGCGCGGCTGCTCGGCGAGCCGATCCCGCTCGAGACCGAGCGCGGCTACCACACGCAGATCATGGCGCCGGGCATTTCGATGCGCCATTCGATCATCTGGCCGGCGCGCGCCTTCATGGTGACCCCAACGGCCGGCGGCATCCGCGTCGGCGGCACGGTGGAATTGGCCGGGCTCGAAGCGGCGCCGGACTACCGGCGGGCAAAAGTGCTGGTCAAACGGGCGCAAGAGGCCCTGCCGGATCTTCGGGCGGAGAAAGCGATGGAGTGGATGGGCCATCGCCCGGCACTTCCCGATACGGTGCCGATCATCGGCCCTTCCGCGAAACACCGCGGCGTCTTCTACGCGACCGGCCACGGGCATCTGGGCCTCACTTATGCGGCGACGACCGGGAGGCTCATCGCCGATCTCGTGACGGGCGTCCAGCCCCCGATCGATCTCAAACCATACCGCGTCGACCGATTCTGACGGCCAGCGTGGGAATCAACGGAGCGAACAATGCGCAGCGAACTCTACATCGACGGAAAATGGACGGCGGCCGCGAACGGCAGGACGTTCGACGTCGTCAATCCGGCGACGGAGGAAGTGATCCACAAGATCGCCGCGGCAACGGCGGAAGACGTCGATGTTGCGGTAAAGGCGGCGCGCCGCGCCTTCGACAAGGATGGCTGGCCGAAGCTGTCCGGCGCCCAAAGAGCAAAATACCTGCGCGCCATCGCCGAGGGCATCCGCGCCCGTCAGGCGGAAATCGCCCGCCTCGAAGTGATCGACAACGGCAAGCCGTTTCCGGAGGCGGACTGGGATATCGCCGACGCCGCCGGCTGTTTCGACTACTACGCCGGGCTGGCCGATGAGCTCGACAACAGTCCCGAAGAGCCGATCGCGCTTCCCGACGCCCGCTTTACCTCGAAGGCGGTCAAGGAGCCGATCGGCGTTGCCGGTGCGATCATCCCCTGGAACTACCCGCTTCTCATGGCCGCCTGGAAGGTTGCTCCCGCGCTTGCCGCCGGCTGCACGGTCGTCTTGAAGCCGGCGGAAGTCACCTCGTTGACGGCGCTCGAACTCGCCGCGATCGCGGACGAGGCGGGTCTGCCGCCGGGCGTCCTCAACATCGTCACCGGGGCGGGCTCGGTCGCCGGTCAGGCGCTCATCGATCATAAGGGGGTCGACAAGCTCGCCTTCACCGGATCCGGCCCGGTCGGCTCGAAGATCATGGCGGCCGCGGCCCGCGACATCAAGCGCGTCAGCCTCGAGCTCGGCGGCAAGTCGCCCTTCGTCGTTTTCGACGATGCAGACATCGAAGAGGCGGTCGAATGGATCATGTTCGGCATCTTCTGGAACCAGGGTCAGGTCTGCTCGGCGACGTCGCGGGTCCTTGTCCAGGAAGGCATCTACGATCGTCTGCTGGCGCGCCTCGTCGAGGAGACGAAGAAGATCAGGATCGGAAACGGCCTCGAGGAGGGCGTGCTTCTCGGGCCACTCGTGTCGAAACGGCAGTATGAACAAGTGCTCGCCGCGATCGAGGCGGCAAAGGCTGCCGGTGCGACCATCGCCTGCGGCGGCATACGACCGGAAGGATTCGACAAGGGTTATTATCTTGAGCCGACGATCCTGACCGACGTGCCGCTGGAGAGTGACGCCTGGCGCGAGGAAATCTTCGGTCCCGTCGTCTGCATCCGGCCTTTCTCGATGGAAGAGGAGGCAATCGAGCTTGCGAACGATTCCCGCTTCGGGCTGGCTGCGGCAGTGATGTCGAAGGACGACGTCCGAGCCGACCGGGTTGCCGCCGCCTTCCGCGCCGGCATTGTCTGGATCAACTGCTCGCAGCCGACCTTCACCGAAGCGCCTTGGGGCGGCTACAAGGAGTCGGGTATTGGTCGTGAACTCGGCCGCTGGGGGCTCGAGAACTATCTCGAGACCAAGCAGATCACCCGCTTTGCCGCCGGCGAGAAATGGGGCTGGTACCTCAAATGACCGGCGGCATTTCGATGAATTGGGACCGTCCACTCGACCTGCTGTTGGTCCATTGCCAGGGCGAGATCGGCAAGGTGATCGTCGGCGGTGCGCCGGAAATTCCCGGCGCCACCATGCTCGACAAGATGAACCACATCAACACCGTCGACGACAGTCTCCGTCGCTTCGTCACCTTCGAGCCGCGCGCGAGCGTCGCCATGTCGGTCAATCTGCTCGTCGCGCCGACAAGGCCCGACGCCGATGCCGGGTTCATCGTGTTGCAGGCGGATCGTGCCCATCCGATGTCCGGAAGCAATTGCATCTGTGTCGTTACGGCCTTGCTCGAAAGCGGACGCGTCGCCATCAACGAGCCGGATACGATCATCCGTCTCGACACGCCAGCGGGGCTCATCGTCGCGCGCGCCACCTGCCGCGATGGACGCTGCCTCTCGGTGAGCCTCGACAACGTTCCGAGCTTTGCCGAAGCTCTCGATCGGATCGTCGAGACGCCGAGGTGGGGGCGGATCAAGATCGATGTCGCCTTTGGCGGCGTCTATTACGCAATCGTCGACATCGATCAGATCGGCGTCGAAATCACGCCCGCCAACGCACGCTATCTGGCCGAAGCGGGGATCAAGCTGAAGTCGCTTCTGGCCGACCAAATCGCCGTCAGACATCCGGAGCTCACCGGTGTCGACGAGATTGCC
This sequence comes from Sinorhizobium chiapasense, assembly GCF_036488675.1. NCBI lineage: Bacteria > Pseudomonadati > Pseudomonadota > Alphaproteobacteria > Hyphomicrobiales > Rhizobiaceae > Sinorhizobium > Sinorhizobium chiapasense. Next base: position 1,510,465 of record NZ_CP133152.1, on the reverse strand, counting down.
TATGTCATGTTCCGCGGGCACGAGCCGGACGGCGCTGTGCGCACCTGCACGACCTTGAAGCCGGGCCGGGTCGACCGCTCCCCTTGTGGGACCGGAAGTTCGGCAAATCTCGCAACACTTTACGCACGCGGAAAGGTCGCGATCGGCGATCGGCGGACATCGCGCTCGATCATCGGCGGCGAGTTCGTTGCGGAGGCGATCGGCACTACCGAGGTCGGCGGACGCCCCGCCGTGCTGCCGCGCATCACCGGGCGCGGCTGGATCTATGGCCGCGAACAGCTCCGTATTTCCGACGAGGACCCATTCAAAAGCGGCTTTGCGCTCTCCGACACCTGGGGACCGCAGGTCGATCAGCTGGGTTGAGGAGGGAAACATGCCCATCGAGTCCCTGTCGCGCCAGACCGTCCTTGTCACCGGCGCCTCCGGCGGCATCGGTGCCGCCATCGTCGAGCGCCTGGCGCAGGAGGGCGCGCGTCCGATTATCCACTACGGCAGCGACCGTGCGGGAGCGGAGGCGCTGCTTGCCCGCATTTCCGGCGAAGGGGTACTGGTTCAGGCCGACCTTTCGGCGGCCGAGGGGGCATTCGAACTGTGGCGCCGGGCAGAAGAGGCGGCCGGTCGTATCCATGCGCTCGTCAACAATGCCGGTATCCGCACTGAGGTTTCGATCGAAGCCGAGCCCGATCTCTGGAGGAACGCCTGGCAGAAGGAGTTCCAGGTGAACTTCTTCGCCGCAGTCGATCTCTGCAAGCAGGCGCTTACCCATTTCAAGGCGCATGGCGGAGGGCGGATCATCAACATGGCGAGCCGCGCCGGCCAACGCGGCTACGCAGCCGACGCCATGCCCTATGGCGCGACGAAGGCCGCGCTCGTCAATCTCACGAAATCGATCGCCCGCAGCTTCGGTCGCGATGGCGTCGTTGCTATCTCGGTTGCGCCCGGTTGGGTGCGCACCGACATGGCTGAGGATTTCGTCGCCAAACACGGCAAGGAGGCTGCGGTCGCTGACATACCGATCGGCGAGATGGCCGAGGTCTCTGAAATCGCCGAGCTCGTTGCCTTCGCGCTAAGGCCGTCACAACGTTCGCTGAACGGCGCGACGCTCGACGTCAACGGCGGCAGTTACATTCGATAGGTCTGGAGGAGCGAGGAATGAGAAGGTTCGAAGGCAAGGTCGCGATCGTCACGGGCGGAGGCGGCGGTATCGGCTCCGCAATCTCGCGGAGACTGGCGGAAGAGGGCGCACTGGTTATCGTCTCCGACGTCAACGGCGAAGCGGCGGACGCGGTCGCTGCCGAGATCGTCGCGGACGGCGGTTCCGCAGTGGCCGTTGCCGCCGATATTTCCCGGAAGGAGCCGTGTTTTGCTCTGATTGCTGAAGCCTTCGACCAGAGACAGCGCCTCGATATTCTCGTGAACAATGCGGGCATCAACCGGCGCGGCAACCTCCTGTCGCTGACGGATGACGACTGGCATGCGAGCTTTACGGTGAACCTTGATTCGATGTTTCACCTCTGCCGCGCGGCCGTCCCGCACATGATCGAGGCGGGGGGCGGCGCGATCGTCAACACCGCATCGCAATGGGGTCTTCTTCCAGCTCCGAACCACATTGCCTACAACACGACCAAGGCTGCAGTTGCGGCCTTCACGCAGAATCTTGCGCGCGACTACGCCCCTCAGAAAGTCCGCGTGAATGCTGTCTGCCCCGGCGAGATCCATACGCCCATGCTCGAGGCGGGGGTGAAGCGTTCGGGTCGCACGATCGCCGATCTTGACAAGCTGGTGCCATTTGGGCGTATCGGAAAACCCGAGGAGGTGGCCGCGCTCGTCGCGTTCCTCGCCTCGGACGAAGCCGCTTTCATGTGCGGCAGCCTGGTCGAGATTACCGGTGCTCAGGCGGTCGCGTAACGGAGCAGTGCGAGCGCCCCGGACGATGCGAGCTGACGGGCTCCATCCGACGTCACCGCGGGTGGGGAGCGGAGAGAATTCGCCTGTTCATCATGGTGACTTCTGGCCGAGTAGTCGAGCGGCCATCCGATAGTTTTCCTACAGGTTCGTGAGAGTATTGCCACTTCGTTGCCGGACGCGCTTATGTCAAAATTTGCAGACGAACTTCAGGAAAGGAAATGACATGGCTACACAAAAGGTCGCGTTGGTTACGGCAGGCGGAAGTGGCATGGGAGCGGAGGCTGCACGCAGGCTCTCGGCCGATGGCTATAGGGTTGCCATCCTCTCGTCCTCGGGCAAGGGTGAAGCGCTGGCAAAGGAGCTCGGCGGGCTGGGTGTCACGGGCTCGAACCAATCGAATGAAGACCTGAAGCGGCTCGTCGATCTCGCCGTTTCGACGTGGGGCCGCATCGACGTGCTGGTCAACAGCGCCGGCCACGGCCCGCGTGCTCCGATCATCGAGATCACCGACGAAGACTGGCATCGCGGGATGGACACGTACCTGATGAACGTGATCCGTCCGACACGTCTCGTCACGCCCGTGATGCAGAAGCAGAAGGCCGGAGCGATCATCAATATTTCCACCGCATGGGCGTTCGAACCGAGCGCCATGTTCCCGACGTCAGCGGTGTTCCGTGCCGGGCTCGCTGCCTACACCAAGATTTTCGCGGACACCTATGCGGGCGAGAATATCCGGATGAACAACGTTCTGCCCGGCTGGATCGACAGCCTGCCTGCGACCGAGGAGCGTCGCGACAGCGTGCCTATGAAGCGCTACGGAACAAGCGCGGAGATTGCCGCCACCGTAGCGTTCCTTGCCTCCGAGGGCGCGGCCTATATCACCGGCCAGAATATCCGGGTCGACGGCGGCCTCACGCGCTCACTTTAGAGCGCAACCGGATCCTGTTGGCGCGGGATCTGGCACCCCCCTCTGCTCTTGGCAGCTCGGGGTAACTCCGTGCTCGATGGTCGCGACAACGATTCAATCAAATAGGTCTTGCCCAAGTTGAGAGACGCGGCCGGCGCAGCGGTGATTGCGCCGGAAGGGATGCCTGCAGCGCCCCTTTTCAGGGGCAGACAGCCGCCCGGGCGTATTCTGCGGGAAACTGAGAAGCCCGCCAGTCGCCAGGATGGCCTCAGACCGGTGCCGTATCATGGGAAACTCTTCTCCTTTGACGACGCGGAATAGAACCGTGTTTCTATAATTCATAAAAATTATAGATTTAGATGATCACATCTGAAACGGCTTCGACGGAGGTCTACGATGCCGGATAAAAGAGTGGTCGGAATCTCGGGGAACATCACGCGCCCGTCCAAAACCCGGACGTTCGTCGATCATATCGTTCATCGGCTTGCACTGGGCGTTGCGGCCTCGGCACAGACGTTCGACATCGAGGACTTCGGCCCGTCTCTGCCACATGCAAGGCGGTTGGACGATCTCGCTCCCGAGGCGCGCTACATCGTCAGCCAGGCGGTTGCGGCGGACGTCCTGGTGGTCGGTTCACCGACGTTCAAAGGCAGCTACACCGGACTGTTCAAGCACTGCTTCGACCTCTTCGATCCCTCGTCGCTGCGCGGCAAGCCGGTCATCCTTGCGGCAACGGGCGGCGGCGAGCGTCATTCGCTGATCGTCGAGCACCAGCTGCGCCCGCTGTTCGGATTCTTTGAAGCACTGGCAATGCCGACGGCAATCTACGCGTCGGACAAGGACTTCGCGGACGGCGCCCTGATCTCGGAAGCGATCCATGCCCGGCTCGGGCAGGCGGTCGACGAAGCAACGCGCGTGCTGGGACGCTCCGGACGCTCCGACCGGCGGAGCATCGCCGCTTAGCGCGCCGGGCCGGAACCAGACATCGTGAATCAAAGCACCACTCATGGCCGATCGGCCGAAAACTCTCGGAGGGCTCAATGACCAGAAAGATCAAACTCGGCGCCTTTCTGCCCGGCGGCGGCCAGCATATCGCCGCCTGGAGACACCCGGAGGCTCCGGCCGACGGGGCGACGAGTTTCGAGTTCCACAAGAAGCTTGCGCAGACGGCCGAACGCGGCCTGTTCGACGCCTATTTCCTGGCGGACAATCTCTCGGTCGGGCTCGGGGGGCGTGAAGGCGGGAACGCCAAGATAGCAGGATTCGAACCGGTCACGCTGTTTGCCGCACTCGCACCGTTGACGACGCATATCGGCTTCATCGCGACCGCGTCGACCACCTACGAGGAGCCCTATACGCTCGCCCGCAAATTCGCGTCGCTCGATCTTCTGTCCAACGGCCGGGCCGGGTGGAACGTGGTGACTTCGGCGGGAGACGAGACGGCTCGCAACTTCAACAGGGAGACGCAGCCGAGCCATTCCGAGCGCTATGAGCGCGCCCATGAGCATGTCGAAACGGTGAAGGCCCTCTGGGACAGCTGGGAGGACGACGCCTTCATCCGTGACAAGGCGACCGGCCGCTTCTTTGACGCCGGACGCGTCCACGACATCAATCACCGGGGCAAGCATTTCGCGGTGAAAGGGCCGCTGAACGCGCCGCGCCCGGTACAGGGCCACCCGGTCGTCGTCCAGGCGGGACAATCCGAAGACGGACGCGGGCTTGCCGCTGCGACAGCGGAAGTGATCTTCACCGCCCATCAGAATCTCAGTTCCGCCCAGGAGTTCTACCGGGACATCAAGGCACGCGTCGGACGCGCAGGACGCAACCTCGAGCACGTGCTGATCATGCCGGGTGTCGCGCCCTTTGTCGGCCGTACCGAAGAAGAGGCGCGCAGCAAGTACGAGCGGCTGAACGAGCTCATCGTTCCTGAGGACGGTGTCGCCCTGCTCAACGGATTGACCGGTGGAACGCTCGACCTGACCGGATATCCGCTCGACGGTCCGCTCCCCGTCAGCCAGGAAACCGAAGGAATGAAGAGCCGCCAGGCGCTGATCCGCAAGATCGCCGACGAGCACGGTTTCACGATCCGGCAGCTCTACCAGTGGATCGCGACGGCGAGAGGTCACTACACCGTCGTCGGCAGCGTCGAGCAGGTCGCCGATCAGCTCGAGGAATGGTTCCGCAACGAAGCCGCCGACGGGTTCAACATCTTGCCGCCGTGGCTTCCCGGCGCGCTCGACGACTTTGTCGACCTTGTGATTCCGGAACTGCAGCGCCGGGGGCTGTTCCGGACCGCTTACGAAGGCCGCACGCTTCGTGAAAACCTCGGCCTCCCCAGGCCGGAAAATCCGTGGACGCAATCGCGCCAGACCGTTCAGGCCGCGGAATAAAACGCCAACAGGAGGGCAGGAGATGAGCTTACAGGATGTCGACAGATCAATCCTCGCCAACGGTGGCGTGAAAGCCGAAGAATATCTTCAGCGGGCCGGCGCAAAACTTCGCCAGTGGCTGTCGCGCTACGGACTTCTGGCTGCCTTTCTCGTCTTCTGGCAAGCCGCTAGCAGCGGCGGCTGGATCAACCCGGCCGTTTTCCCGCCGATCGACGCGATCCTTTCTGCGATGTGGAGAGGGGTCTTCGGCGGAGCCTTGCTCGACGACATCGCCATCAGCCTGCAACGATCCGGCCTGGCCTTCGTGGCGGCTGTGCTGGTGGCGATACCGCTCGGCCTGTTCATGGGGCAGGTGCGCCCGATCGAGCAGGCGCTTGACCCGATCCTTCAGCTCTTCAGGCAGACATCGGCGCTGGCGCTTTATCCGGTGTTCATCCTGCTGCTCGGGCTCGGTGAGGCATCCAAGGTCTTCGTGATCTTCTGGGCGACATTGTTCCCGCTGCTCTTGAACACGATCAGCGGGGTCAAGGAAGTCGATTCGAAGCTGATCGAAATGGCGCGTGTCTATGGAGCGTCCCGTTCGACAGTGTTCCGGCGCGTCGTCCTGCCCGGCGCCGTTCCGTCCATCTTCGTCGGCCTGCGCCTGAGCGCAACCACCGCGCTCTTGCTGCTGATCGCCTCCGAGATGATCGGCGCGAACAAGGGGGTCGGCTTCCAGGTCATGAACGCCCAGTACAACTTCCAGATACCCCTCATGTTCGCGGCGATCTTCATCCTCGCAGGACTCGGGCTTATCGCCAACTACGCGCTCGTCTTCGCGCAGCGCCGCCTGTGCCGCTGGAGCGATGTTTCGATCTAGAGCGCCGTGCGTTCAAGTGAACGCACAAAGGACGCTCTAGCGATGCGCTTCGACACCAACCCGTTCAACCAGGAAAGACGAACATATGACCATCTCCATTCGCTCCCTCGGTCTTGGCACCCTGTTTGCCATCAGCCTATCCGGGCATGCGGCGGCGCAGTCGCCCGATCAGGTGACCCTGCGCTATCTTGCCAGCCACGGCAGCATCTCGGCGCATGAGTTTGCTTCCGAGCTCGGCTATTTCGACGGGCTGGGCGTCAAGCTCGAGAACGTCGGCTATGCGAGCGGCGGCCCGGAGTCGCTCTTCGGGCTCGCATCCGGCAGCGTCGACATCGGGTCAGCCGCGACGCCAGCCGTCATAAACTCGATCGCCAGCGGCAACGATTTTGTCGCCGCCTATCCGACCAACGGCATCAACGAAGAGGTGAAGAGCATCTTCTACGTGCTCGAAGACAGTCCCATCAAATCCATCGAGGATATTGCCGGCAAGACGATTGCGGTGAACACGCTCGGCGCCCACCTCGACTATGCGATACGGGAAGCGCTGCAAAGCAAGGGCTTGCCGCAAAATGCCGCCAACCTCGTCACTGTGCCGGGCCCGCAGCTGGAGCAGACATTGCGCTCGAAGCAGGTCGACATCGCGGCCGTCGGATACTGGCAGGCAACGTTCAACGGCCAGATCGTCGACCATGGCGGCGTACGCGCGATCTTCGATGACACCGACGTCCTTGGCGAGATTGCCGGCGGTTTTGCCGTTCTTCGCCGCGACTTTGTCGAGGAGCACCCGGAAGCGGCCAGGAACTTTGTCGAACAGTCTGCCCGCGCGGCCGACTGGTCGAGAGAGAATCCGGAGGAAGCACGGGCGCTGCTTGCCAAAATTCTCGATAAACGCGGCGAGAATGGCGCTCTCGCTAAGCACTGGACCGGCTTCGGGTTGCGGCCGGGCGCGCGTGCGACCGAAAGAGATCTCGATTTCTGGATCGGCGTTCTCGAGCGCGAGGGCAGCCTGCCCCAGGGCAAGTTCAAAGCGTCCGATCTTCTGCTCCGGACCACCGCCAGCGCTGCGGCAAACTGAGGTCCAGCCATGGAAGATGTCCAGACTTTGCAAAAAGGGGAGATCGCGCTGCGCGATCTCTCGAAATCCTTCCAGATCGGCGGGCGTTCGCTCAGAGTTCTCAAGAACGTGAATCTGGACATTCGCTCCGGCGAGTGCCTCGCAATCGTCGGCGCCAGCGGATCGGGCAAGACGACATTGCTGCGCATCCTGGCGGGCCTCGAGGCCGCGGATGCCGGCAAGGTGCTGATCGACAACGAACCTGTCACGGGCGTTGGCAACGAACGCGCCGTCATCTTCCAGGAGCCACGCCTGCTTCCCTGGCAGACGGTTCTCGAGAACGTCGCGTTCGGGCTGGAGGTCAGGGGTGGCCATGCTCGTCACGCCAGGGAGCGCGCGCGCCACTACATCTCCCTGGTGGGACTGGCCGAGTTTGCCGACGCCTATCCCAAGCAGCTCTCCGGCGGCATGGCGCAAAGGGTCGGCATCGCGCGGGCGCTGACGGTCCAGCCGGAGATCCTGCTGCTTGACGAGCCATTCGGTGCGCTCGATGCGATGACCAAGCTGACGATGCAGGACGAGCTGGAGCGAATATGGCGGGAGGAGAACGTGACGATGGTTCTCGTCACGCACGATCTCGAGGAAGCGGTCTACCTCGCAGATCGCGTCCTGGTCCTTCCCAAGAACAAGGACGGCAACCCGAAGATCATCGAAATCGATCTCGCCCGACCACGTAATCGAAGCGAGCCGGGTTTCGTCCAGTACCGCAAGGATCTGCTTCGTGAGTTCGGACTGCACTGAGTTCACGCGACTTTTGCCACAGGTCGTGGGGACGTCAGTACCGAGAGCGTTTCACAATTCGTTGCACCTGCGAAACGCTCGAACTCTGCGAAGCGACGCAACTCCTGAGGGAAAACCGGCTCCGGTCCGACCTTTCAACGCGACAAACGTCGTCCGGCCTGAGCCGTCACCAGCCCTCGCCGCGCGTTCATGAATGTGGATAGTCGACCTACACGACCGCCTAGAGCATCCCGCTTTCAAGTGGAGGCACTGAAAGCGGATAAGATGCTCTAGAATCAAAGTGCTAGAGCGTCCTTTGTGCGTTCACTTGAACGCACGGCGCTCTAGTAGGATATTGCAATGCTACCCGTGTCGGACGTGGTGAAGTCAGGCTCTGGATAGGGACCCTGCCATTGAGCATAGGTGGTATTGACGTCGCCTGTGCCGGTGCTTGCGCATCCCGAAAGTAGCAGGAGCGCTATCGCGGCAATCAGAAATTTAAGAGGCATGGAATTCTCCTTTCACCGGAGATCGCCCAGGCCTCAAGGGCCAGCTCTAAATGTTCCCTCAAATCACCTTCGATGGCAAGCGTCCTGCGCACGTTTAGGCCGTTGTTATGATTGATTTTCAGCTTTACCGAGCGGTAGGGCGGCAACGATGGTATGCCACCCGTAAAGGCGCCGGCAACCAGCCCGAGGACGGGATACGTCGGTGGAGCTGGTGGTGCTACTGGTGCCCCGCCAGCAGGGGGCGCGGCCATTGACAAATACCTGACATGGGGCGAGCCTCCCGAGAACGTGGCGAAGGAGATCGCCGGGGTGCCGTTGCCGAAGCGGAGGGACGCGAGGTGACTTTCGTAAGCGGGGGGTGTCCCACGGTCATTGTGATTGGCGGCGGTTTTACCGGGGCCGTCGTCGCGGCAACTCTTGCACGCGACAAGAGCATGGAAGGATGGCAAATCGCCGTCTTCGAGCCACGCGAAAGTCTCGGCTGCGGCCTTGCATATGATACCGACGATCCGGCGCATAGGGTCAATGTGCCGGCCGGGCGCATGAGCCTTGATCCGGACGACGCCGACCATTTCGTTCGCTGGATGGAACTGCGGGGAGAGCCGCGCGACGACAGGGATGCACTGGCGCCGGACGGCCATCTCTATCCGCGCCGCGGCCTCTTCGGCCGCTATGTCGCGGATGCCGTGGCGCCGCACCTCGGCAGCGGCCGTATCGTCCATCACCGGCAGCGGGTGATCAGCGTGGAGCGGCGTGGCGGAGATTGGGAACTCCGGGGTGACGCCGGCACGACGCTTCGCGCCGACATACTGGTGATCGCAACCACCCATCCGGCCCCGGCGGCCCCAGCGGGCATCGATAGCGTGTTGCGGGGCCACCCGCGCTATGTGGCGGATACCACTGTGCCTGGGGCTCTCGCGGCCATCGGCCCCGACGACCACGTCCTTATCATCGGCACCGGTCTCACTGCAGCGGACGTCATCGCATCCTTGCGCACGACCGGGCGGACGGGGCCGATCACCGCCTTTTCCCGGCGCGGCCTCCGCTCGCGCGGGCACGCGGATCGGGCCCAGGACCCCTATGGCGACTTCACCGCGGCGCCGTCGCAAACGGCGACAGACCTGCTCGTGCGCGTGCGGCGGGCGGTCGCCGACGCCGAAGCCGACGGTTTTTCCTGGCATGCGGTCTTCGATGCACTGCGCAGCCAAGGCGGAGAGATCTGGCGCAGTCTGCCGGTCACGGAGCGGCGGCGGCTGATACGCCATCTGCGCCCCTTCTGGGACGTTCATCGCTTTCGCATCGCGCCGCAGATCGATGCCATCGTCGGGGCCGGACTGCAGTCGGGCGACATCCGCATTCTGGCGGGCCGGATCGATAGGCTTGAGAGAAACGGCGAGGAGATCGCCGCGACGTTCCGGCGGCGCCACGGGGCCGGGATCGAGCGTTGGAATGTCGATGCCGTAGTGGTCTCCACCGGGCCGGCACACAAATCCGTCCTGAAGAGCCAGCCCTGGCTCGAAACGCTTTCAGCCGACGGCCATCTGCAGCCGGATGCGGTCGGCCTTGGCCTTGCCTGCAGCGCGACAAGCCGAGCGCTCGACAGTGAGGGCCGGGAGACGGAGACGCTTTTCATCGCCGGACCGCTCGCCCGCGGAACCTTCGGGGAACTGATGGGGCTGCCGCAGGTCAACGATCACGCCATCTTCGTGGCGGAACAGGTGGCGGCACTTGCCCGCCGGCGAGGAGCAGCGAAGGCCGCTCCTTCGCGAGACGACGGATCGGAGGCATTGCGGTCTGCATCGATAAATTAGAGCAATTCCAGGAAAAGTGTGTAACGGTTTTCCGTCCGGAATTGCGTAATTTCAAATAGTTAGATCATTTCACTGTTTCAAAGAAACAATGAAATGATCTAGAGCAGGATGGGGGCGGAAGTCCGTGCACACTTTTCCTCATCCTTGTTTTGAGATCCGGCCGGCGACGTCAGCGTTCGCCGGCGAGCTGCTCCATGCAGAAGCGCAGCGTCGCCGCGGACGTGGCGATGGCCTTGTCGGCATCGAG
>NZ_CP133151.1:300000-442576 GCF_036488675.1 Sinorhizobium chiapasense | reverse complement strand
GATTCTCCCGAACCCGTCCAGAAGTTTAGGGTTACCAAAAGGTTAACGCCGCCGAAGATTCCTAGCGAACCAGCAAGCGGTTTTTCGGCTTTTTGTCTTCCCGCTCTGAGGGTTAGCTCAACACTGCGAACTTCCTGATCTCGGATTGTTCTCCTGTGAATCCTACAATCAATACTAGCACGGGGCACCGCACCAAGAGGTTCTTCGCGCAAGTTTGTGCCGACTCACCTCAAGCAAAACTTGTCGAATTCTACAACTGCCCAGCGATTCTGATCCGTGCTCAACTCCGCGAAGCATTTCAACGATGGAGAGAAGCATGCAGGTGATTGCGATTTCTGCACGCCCGGATTTTCAGGAGAAGCAACTGCTCGGGCAGCATCACAGGCTCCGAGCGCGAGTCTTTTCTGATCGGCTAGGCTGGGAGGTCAGCGTTCGCGACGGCCAGGAACATGACACCTTTGATGGCCTTCAGCCGACCTACATCCTCGCCGTTTCGGAGAGCGGCCAATTGGCAGGATGCGCCAGGCTTCTGCCAGCCCTGGGCCCGACCATGGTGACGGATGTTTTTCCCTCACTTCTCCCGGGCGACGGGCTCAACGCTCATCCTTTCATGATCGAGAGCTCCCGCTTTTGCGTCGACACGACCCTCGCGGAGGGAAGGGGAGCCGGCTCGGTCCATGAGGCAACTCTCACCATGTTCGCGGGCATCACCGAATGGTGCATGGCGAATGGCTACACCGAGATTGTCACGGTAACCGATCTACGATTCGAGCGGATCCTTGCGTGATCTGCAAAAAAAATGGGCCAGCGGAAACCGCGGCCCATGAAGTGTGGAGGTCATTAACCTCCAGAGGGAACAGCTGATACGGCGGAACTGGGAGGAAAGCCGCCATGTGCATCAGCTGTGGCACCAATGATCATTTTTTGATCGGATGGAAAACATTTATTGTGCAATGCAGCTATGCGCATGCTGCGCTGCTGCTTCCAAAACCATGTCGCGAACGCATGTCAGCAATTGGCGGTGCCTTAAGCCGCTTCTGATGCGTCTGCCGTTTCCTCGCGTGCCGCGGCCGCCAACGCCTCATCGACGCCCCGAAGCCGCCTGCGCTTCTCGGCCAGTTCGTCCGCAAAGGCAAAAGCGCCGCCCTGGCGCGAGCGATAGGAGGCAAGGCGCCGCTGTGCTTCCTCCAGACGGCGTTGATAGTGGTTCTGCTCGTCTTCAAACCCGTCAAGCGCATGTTCGAGGCGGGAGACGGCGCCGAGCGGCGTCACAGTTACCGCCAGATCGATCTCGTAGTCCGCATCAGTGCGCTGAAGCAGGGTTGTATAGCGATATCCATCGCCCTTACCGAAATATTCGCCGGAATAGACCAGATCGAAGCCGCCGATTGAGGCGATGGCGATTTCGCCCTCCTGCTGGAGTTGAACGAGAGTCAGGATCTCCTTCATCAGCGCGCGTCCGGCAAGCTTCCGCTCGTCGTAAGCCTTGCCCACGATCGTCATGACAAAGGCATCGCCAGCCGTCGGAATGAGACGCTCGATGTCCCTGCCGATCTCGGCGATGCGCCGGCTCGAAAACTCTATGGCGCGTTCGGCATCGCGGATCTGCCGACGCACCGCATACTGGTCGTCGTCATGGGCGGCACGCAGCCGCTCGAGACGGGCAATGTCTGCCTCGAGCCCCGCCTTCTGCATCAGACGTTCGTCGCCGCTCGCAATCGCCTTGGCCATGGCGAACTGGTTGGCAGCACCCTCGCCAAGATCTTCGAGCCGGCGGATCGACGTGTCACCGGACAAGGCCGCGGCGATGAAGCGGGCCTTACGCTCGTTGTTCTGCCACATCGAGGCGTCGAGCGAACCCTGCGTGGCATAAGCGAAGATGTCGACCTCATCATGCTGGTTGCCCTGCCGCACGATCCGGCCCTCCCGTTGTTCGATCTGCGAAGGCAGCCACGGGACGTCGAGATGATGCAGCGCCTTGAGGCGAAGCTGCGCGTTCACGCCGGTCCCCATCGTGTCTGACGAGCCGATCAGGAAGCGGATTTTGCCGGCGCGCACGTCTGCGAACAGGCGTTGCTTCGCCTCGGTCTTCTTGTAGTCCTGCATGAAGGCGATTTCGGGTGCCGGAACGCCCATGCGGACGAGCTCGTCGCGGATCCAGCGGTAGGCCGAAAAACCTCTGGTCTTCTCTACATTGATGGTGCCGAGATCGGAAAAGATCATTTGCGCCGCACCGGGTAGATCGAACGGTTTGCCGTCCACTCGGAGATAGGTACTTTGCGCGGTCTCCCGCCAGATACGATGTGCGTTCTGGACCAACAGGTTGAGCTTGTTGTCCGGCTCATTGTCATTGGCTGGATCGACCAGGCGCAGGTCGATGGCGGCATGGCGCCCGTCGGTGATGACTGAGAGCAGGATATCGTCGCCGGGATGCGCAGGTCCCTCACGCATCTCGATCGCCTTGATGCGGGTGTCGAGGATCGTCTGGTAGTTCTTGAAGGCTAGCGTCGGCTTGGCGGTCAGGATCTGCCTTTGGCCCGTCGAGATAACAGGGACTTTAACGTATTCTCGGAGATCCCCAGGCATCACCACGTCCGCGAAGCTGCGGAACATGGCGATCAACTCGGGAACATTGACGAAGGAGGCAAAACGGCTAACCGGCTTGTATTTGCCGGACGGCTGGATCTCCAGCTCGGTCGTGGTGTCGCCGAAGGTTGAAGCCCAGGCGTCGAACTCGTGCAGGCCACGTTCGGCCAGCGCCGCGTGGCCGAGCAGGCGCTGGACCGAGAACATCTCTCCTAGAGTGTTGGTGATCGGCGTACCCGAGGCTAGAACCAGGGCACGGCCGGGATTCTTCGTCTCGATGAAGCGGGACTTGACGTAAAGATCCCAGGCGCGCTGCGAGCCATTCGGATCGACGCCTTTCAAGGTCGACATGTTGGTGGCGAAGGAAAGCTTGCGGAATTCCTGCGCCTCATCGACGACGATCTGATCGATGCCGATTTCCGAGATGGTCAGCAGATCGTCCTTGCGTGTGGACAGCGCCTCGAGCCGTTCCCTCAGGCCCTCCTTCAGCCGTTCGAGCCGTTTGCGCGAGACGCGATCCTCGCTGTCGACCTTGGTGAGAAGATCCTCGTAGAGCTGCAGTTCATCTTGGATCATCTGCTGCTCGAAGGTTGACGGCACGGCGATGAACCGGAATGCCGAATGGGTGATGATGATCGCATCCCAGCTCGCCGTCGCCGCGCGCGCCAGGAAACGAGCGCGCTTGGCTAAAGAAAAATTCGTCTCGTCGGCGACGAGAATGCGGGCGTTCGGATAAAGGGCCAGAAATTCGCGGGCGGCCTGTGCCAGGCAATGGCCGGGCACCACCAGCATCGCCTTGGCGATCAGCCCAAGCCGGCGCTGTTCCATGATGGCTGCCGCCATCGTCATCGTCTTGCCGGCGCCGACGGCGTGCGCCAGATAGGTCGAGCCGGACGAAATGATGCGCCAGATGCCGCGTTTCTGATGCCCATAAAGAACAAAGGCGCCAGAGGCGCCGGGCAGTTTGAGGTGAGAGCCGTCGAAACGCCTGGGCGCGATATTGTTGAAGCGATCGTTATAGACCCGCGCGAGCCGGTCGGTACGATCAGGATCGGTCCAGATCCAGTTCTGGAAGGCCAGCTTGATCTTCTGCAGCCTGTCGCGCGCCGCTTCGGTGTCGACGACGTTCAGGACCCGCCGCTCGCCGTCGGCATCCTTGAACACGTCGAAGATCTGCGGCACCCGGCTGTTCAGCGCATCGGCGAGTAACTCGCCGGCGTGCCGGCGATCGGTGCCCCATTCGGATGTGCCGGCAGCCGTCCATCCGAGTTGCCGTGCCGCGACGGTCCATGAGCCGAGTTCCGGCATGTGATGGATCCTGATCTCGGCACCCATCGTTTCGTGCACGAATTGGACGATATCGGTCGCCGGTATCCAGGGCGCGCCAAGCCGTGCGGTGATGTCCGACGGGCATAGATCGGCGGGCTGCACGGCCTGAAGCGCACGGACATTGCGCTCATAAGCGGGATCGAGCCCGGCCGCGGCTTCCGCGATGGCGAGTCTCGTGCGCACGGCGCCGGAGAGATAGGCGTCCGAGGTTTGCCAGGAGCCGTCGGCCGGATCGCGAAAGGTCGCATCACCGAGTTCGTCTAGGACCGTATCGCTGTCGCAATGCAGGAGCTCGGCGATATGCTCAAGATCGACATGGCCGCGATCGTTGAGCACGACGGCCAGCGCATCGGCGGCGTTACTGATCACAGGCGGGGCAGGGGGCGCAATGACGCGCTCGGAGAAGATCGGGCCCGGCCTGGCCGTATCGGTTTCGATGTCATAGTCCTCGATCGAGGCGACCAGCCAGCAATCCGGATCGTCAAGAAAGGGTGCAAGGTTTGGGCGACGATGGATCTCGCGGATCTCGCCAGTCTCCTCGATTTCGCTGATCGACACCGTCGTATGATTGATCGCTCCGAAGTCGCGCACGAAACTCGACCAGGCGATACGCAGCCGCACCTGCAGGTCGCGCCAAGGCCGGTCCATCTCCTGCGCTTTCAGCACCCCGCGCACGGCGTCGCGGATTGGGATCAGTTTCTTGATGATGCGAACATGTTTTTCCGGGATGCCGCCGGTGCCGCGGCCCCTGCGCACCGTGATCGCCACAGGCGCCCCGTCGACGATCTGCATGAGACCGTGCCTGTTGTCGATGAAGAAGCTGCCTTCGCGGACCCGCGTGCTCTCGGGTTTCAGGTCGACGAATTCGGCCAGCTCGTCTTCGAGATCGACGTCGATTTCGCCGGGCTCGCCGTCATAGATACCCTCGGGAAGCAATTGAATGGCGGCATTCAAGGCCACCGTGAGGTCCTCGCCGGCGCACGGCAGGCACGTGTAGCCTTCACCGAACTGCCCGGCAGTGAGCGCATGGGTGCCGAGCACGAAATCCGGATTGCGTGCAAACCAGCGGTTCACGCGGATCGGCCCTTCCCCGTCGGTCGCAGCGCGGACTTCCTCCAGATCGAGCCAGGCGAGATCGCGTGTCGGTTCGCCAGCCTTGCGCTTGCGGAAGAACAGGATGTCGACCACAACGTCGGTACCGGCATCTCGCCGGAAACTGCCTTCAGGTAGACGGATGGCGGCGATTAGGTCGGCGGATTTGGCAATACGCTCTCGGCACCTGCTGTCGGCCTTGTCCAGTGTACCGGTGCTGGTGACGAAGGCAGCAAATGCGCCAGGTTTTAAGAGATCGATCGACCGCGCGATGAAATAATCGTGCAGCCTGAGACCGAGCGAGCGGTAGTGCCGGTCGGAGCGAACCGTCCGATCGGAGAAGGGCGGATTTCCGATGGCAAGATCGTAGATCGGATTGAGGTCGGTGCGCGCGAAGTCCGCGTTGATGATGCGCGCCCGTGGCTGCAGCAGTCGCGCGATGCGGGCGGTGACCGGATCGAGCTCGACGCCGGTGACATAGCTGCAATCACGATACTCCACCGGCATCAGCGCCGGAAACAGGCCCGTCCCGATCCCCGGTTCCAGCACGCGGCCGCCGCGCCATCCGATCCGCTGCAGGCCTGCCCAGATCGCCCGGATTACGAATTCGGGCGTGAAGTGGGCATATTGGGTGCAGCGCGCCAGCGAAGCATAATCCGTCTCGCTGACCGCCGACTCCAGAGCACTACCGAGATCGTCCCAGCCCGCCCGGAAATCCGGTTGACCGGGGCGACGAAACATTCCATTCGCCAGATCCGAGCTGCCGAAACCGGTAAACCGGATCAACCTCGCTTGCTCCTCATGTGTGGCAGACCGATCCTGCTTGTCGATTTCGCTGGCGGTCAGGATGGCGGCGACATTCATTCGCGCGCGTTCCTTCCACGTGGCGGCCAAGCCACGGTCGACATCGTCAAGATGGAAATTGGCGCGATGGGCCTGTTTGTTTGACGCTGGCTGCTTGGCCGCCGGCAGAGGGAGCGCGAGGGAGGGGGAGGGCGGCGTCGGATCGGGATCGTCGTCGTTGGCGGCGAAGCCGCCAAATGCGGTGACGCCGAACCCGAGACCCGACGACAGCGCGCTGCCGGCGAACATATCAAGGGTGAAGGGATCATTGCTCATCGAATAGCTCCTTGGTCAGAGGGCGAGCGTCTTCGTCCTGTCGCAAGGGACAGCCGATCGGACGCGGAGGGGGTGGAAAGGGCACGTCTATGGCTGGCGATGCGGCCATGGCCGGCAAAGCGCTAGGTGCGCTCGACTACCGAAATCTGCATGGTGTCGGCCAAGAAAACGACGCGAAGATGCGTGGCATTGGGGCTCGCCGCAATCATCGCCTCCAGCCGCTCGGCATCGATAAAGTCGACACCATCGTCGCCGCCGAATGTCCGACGCTTGGCGTCAAGCCAGTCGTCGTTACTGGTCGGATTGCACTCTTCGGCAAAGACGACGAGGGCTTTCGCGCCGTCGGCAAGCTTACCGTTCGACAAAATGTAAACCCCATGATCTCCGACCAGCCAGAGGCCCGGCTGTTCATCCTTGCCGGGCAGGAGTCCGTAATAGGGATTGCGAAAGCCGCCATTGGCTTCGGCATCGGCGCGGCCGCGGGCGATTACCTCGCGCACGGATGCGATCGGGAACGTGAGCATGACAGCACCTCCTCATGCCGCGATCGGCGAGGGGAGATAGCGCAGATGCACCGGCAGCTTGGCGGCGATCTCGTCGTCGGTCAGGTCTTCCAACAGCGTCAGAAAGGTCCCCTCTTTCCCGCCATAGAGCATCACGGTGCGTTTGCCGCGAGAGGCCTCCGCCCAGCGCTCACCGGCATAGCCGCGATAGTCATCCGCCGTGCTGCTCCAGATATGCTCGAGGCGCTCCTTCCGCGTCATGGCGCGCACCGGACGGCTCTCGCGCTCGACAATCGCAACGCGCATCGCCTCAACGAATGCCTTATCTGAAAGGTCGCAATAGCCGTGAAAATATCGGAGCGCCTCGTCGATCCGAAGGGCGAAGAACACGCTCGCCACCGATCCAGTCAGCAGCTCGCACATAGCGAACATCGAGCCGCGGATCCAGAGCGGCGGAAGGACTTCGAACATGTAGTCGTGTTCGGCCTCGGCGATTTCGAACCATTCGCCGGCGTAGAGCGGGGTTGCGTCACCTTCCCAACGGTTGGGTCGCTGCGCGTGGCGATCGAACATGCGGAACATCTGCTGGCGGCTTGCGACGCCCTGAAACACCTTA
This sequence comes from Sinorhizobium chiapasense, assembly GCF_036488675.1. Taxonomy (NCBI): domain Bacteria; kingdom Pseudomonadati; phylum Pseudomonadota; class Alphaproteobacteria; order Hyphomicrobiales; family Rhizobiaceae; genus Sinorhizobium; species Sinorhizobium chiapasense. The sequence continues at coordinate 435,331 of NZ_CP133151.1, read as the reverse complement.
CGGATTGCGGGAGAAGAGGTCATCTGCGGCTCCTTGCGCGTTTACCGAACCGAAGGCGCGGCACAGTCCTCTCGACCTTGCCATCCTCTTCGGTCCTTCATGACCCTTTCGAGCCGCCGACATCGCGACCGGCCGGGTCAAGGGCCGGCTTAAGCCGGGCGAAGCCTTCCTTGACGCGGGCGGCGCGCATGCGGGACGCCTCTTCCTCTTTCCGTCTTTTGTCTATTTCCTTCTGCCTGACCTTCAGGGTCTCGTTCCAATCCTCCTCGGGCGGGCGAAGCCGCATCCAATCGCAGCCGGCGTCGTTGGCAAGTGACCGCAGTCGCTCGGCAAACATGTCACCTTGTGAATTGGCGTCTGTTGCTGCGACCAGCTGGACGCCAGTCTGGCAGGCCAATTCCCGCAACGCCCCCTTCGCGGTCGGAGACCATCCGCCGCCGGTGCTGAGATAGAGCGTGCCCTCACGCAACCCTTCGATCGCCGCAAGACTCAAAGCGTCGATCGCGGCTTCCGTGACGGCCAGGCGAAATGCGGTTCCAGATCCAAGGCGGAAGAGAACCTTCGTTCCTCCGGAGGCGAAGCCCCGGTATTGCGGACCTCGCGCCTCCCATCCGGTCACAACGCCGGTATGGTTCCTGTGCGCTGCCCACATGCTGCCATAAGGGCCTTCGCGAAGCAGGTTGCATTTTATTGCCACTCGGAGCAAAGCCGCCGGAAGACAGCGCTCGTCTTGGAGGTAACGCCAAGTCGACGAGCCGGGCCACGGGCGGCGGCGTGCATGCCAACGAGCATGAAGGGTGAGCTCGTGCCCTCCATTATACGTTGGATCCCGCCACTCTGGCTCAGTGATCTCAAGACCGACGAGATTTGCAACCTTTTCGGCGCCTTCGAGAAAGCCGACATGGTCAAGATGCTCGACAAGCCCGAACACATCGCCTTTCGCGTCGCTGAGCGGATCGAACCATCCGCGTCCTTCATGCGTGACGATGATAATCTCACCGCCGCGGCGAAACTTGACCGCGCGCCGGGTGCTTTCCTTGATATCAATTGCGAAGTTCGCCTGTTCGAGCACGATCGCGCAGCTCACTTGGCTGCGCAACGCCTCTATTTCTCTTCTTTTCATTTTGCTTCCGATCGCGCAGCGATCGCCCTCCATGACACTTCCTTGCCCGTCGTTTGGTGGGCGCCTTTCGGCAGACCGCGAAGAGCAAAGGCCGCAAGAGCGCGGGTGGCAATTGTCGGACTATGCAATGCTGACGTCGGCCGCGGCGGAGCTTCCCTTGCGGCCTGCCGCGCGCAAGCGGCACAAAAAGGCCGAGGCCGGCTCGATGAGCCGGTCAGGGGAAATATTCGCGCACGATCGCGAGATCGTCGTCGTCGATCTCATCGGAGGGGAGAACGCCGTATTGACCGTCGATCGGGAAGGGGATGACCCGGACCATCAGGTCGCGGGAAAGCTGGAAGGCGCGGGACTGTGTGAGAGAAAGATCGTGCGACATTGAGAGCCCCCTTCGGAAGCGGCGGCAGCTGGCTCAGGGACCCTTTATGGTCGACGTGCCGCAGGTGCGGGTTTCCGCCCCGCCCTGCACCCGCCTTCCATCTTCCTCAAGAAGACTGGCACGCTTGATCGCGCTAAAAACACCCGCCGCGGTCATTTAGCCATTTCGGTTTTCTTGGACGGTTGGGACGTTGGCGGATGCTGCCATCTGTCCGGCCTCTTGGTGCAGCGCCTGGGCTGCGGCCCCGTATGGGATTCGGACCGGATCCATATCCGCCTGAGCGTTCTCGCTGGAACGATGGAGGGCTTTGGTTCGTCCGATCCGTTCTCGCCGACAGTTGTGCCACACCCAACTTTGACCGACGCCTGCGACGGTCTCCGCCCCGTCGGACTTACGCCTTGACCGCGGCCGGAGGCTTGTACCTCATCCTGCTTGATGAACAATGCCCATGCAATCCGTGCCACCGTGTCGGCGAGCGCGACTGCCACCAGCATCCGCGGTTTGCGCACCAGCGTCTGTTGCAGCAATGAACCCTTCGGTGCGCCGCGCCTGGCCGCCTGTTTGTGACTGCCCATGATGAGCAGCCGCCTGCCCGCCACATCTTTCGCTGCTCGCTCTTTGCGAAGGGCGGCGGCGGCATTGCGCAACGGTGGGTTCACGCCAACAGCGTGTGAAAACGACGAGCACTCGTGCCGGTGCCAATCAGTTTGCGACAAAGCCCTTCTCCCTAGCCTGTGATGCAGCTGGAGATAGCCCAGCATGTAGCGTGCCAAAGGAGAAAGTCGTTTGAAAATACCGTGCTACATTGATTCCGACGCGATGTTTGTCCGACATTGTCGGGCATACGACAACGCAGGAGCGCGCTTGAACGAAACTCGCATTCCGTTCCGCGGCGAAGGGTCCCGTACCCGGCCGCCGAGCTCGCAATCTTCCCTGGACGAGTTTTCGTAGGACCAAGCGCGCGAAAAAGAGGCACCGCGCCGAGATACTCATCGACAGCGGCAGATCCTCGCGGCTCCAGAGCGATGTAACTGAGAACTTACTCCAGCCGTTCTACCGTGTAGCGCGCCGCGAGCCCAAAGATCGAACGGGAAAGGTGAAGTTCGCCGGCGACCGCACGTCCAGTCATTGCCCGCAAATAACCGTCTGGCGAAGAGATTTCCTGCCGATCGAGCTTCTGCAGGGTAATGGCGATGGCAACGGCGGCCTGCTGCTCGCCCATTTGATCGACGGCGCGGCGCCGCGCATCGTCCGAAATACCGGCAATTCGACACATTTGCGGCGCGATTCGGGCCAGATCGGCCCAACTGCGGGGCGGCGCGAAACCGTAAGTGCTTAGTGCTGGTATGGCTCGCAGTAGGTCCTGCAGTGCGACCATTTCCTGCCGCGAATGATGTGGTTGTTTGGTTCGGCTCCTGCGTCGCCCCAGGCTTGCTTCAGAAGCCCATTCGCTGGCGGAGCCAGCGCCAACTGATGTCAATGGTTCGACGGTAACCGAAGGCCGGTCAACATTACTCTCTTCATGTGAATTAGGGCTTGTAGTCTGTTTGTGCGTGTCGCTTCCGGCACACCTGCATGCCGAATCCTGTGGCGCGAACGCAACTTCAAGCCGTCGTGGGAGCTGCATAGCCCGCTCCACAAACCATTCAAAAAGCGCGGTCGCGCGACGCAAAAGCACGCTCGGTGCCCTCGTCGCAATGCCGACCAAAGTGATGACTTTTTCAACACGCACCTCAAGCCGGGCCCGCGTGCGCTGCGGAATGCAGTTAGCAAACGCGAGCGCACGACGGAGATTACGCAACGCCCCGCGATACCGCCGCAGCGCGGCATTTGCGGCGGCCTTTTCGACTCTGGCTTGCCTTATGAGTTCATCAAGCTCGCGGTAACGAGCGATGAGTATTCGCATGTCGATCCCGCAACCGTCTACAACCGTGCCTTCGACGTTTCGGGTGGGATAGCGCTTGTAGTTGCCGCTGTCCTGCATGGTGATCAGACCGGCGTCGAAGAGGTTCGACAGCAGCCGGCTGACGCGTCCGGCCGAACGATTGATTTCGAAAGCGAGCTGCTGGTTCGACTTGAAGATGATTGGCCGGCCGCCCTTTTCGAAAGCGTCCGCAGGAGCCGTGTTGATCAGTGTGGTCAATAGGTACGCCTCGGTCGCATTGACCATCCCCGTGCAGGGCAGATTTTGCGCAAGCACGGCGAGCTGTCCGCGTGTCACGGTCCCAATCTCAGCCGATAGTGCAAGGCGTCGGAATTCGGCACGTTTGGGCGTCTGTCTACGGCCGATCGACCGCTTTGGGGGCATCGGTTCTCGCACTGTCGTCTCCTGTGTTGGAGACCAGACAAAGCAACCCCGTTCACCGAAACGGTGTTTTTTAAGTTGACAGAGGAAGTGAGGTTTGCTACTCAAATTTTGGCGAAATTGATTATTAGCAAACCGTTTCCGAGATTTGTTTCGGGGGCGGTTTTTCTTTTCTGGTCCGGGCGGTTTTTCTCCGTTGTTAGATTGGAATACATTACTCGGAATCGAAATGACCCTGCGTAACGTTGCGCGACCATAAACCGAATGATCTTTTTGGCGCAACAATCGTGCAGCGCCGCTGAAAGAGCGACTTTAAGTCGCCGCAAGGCCATGTGTGGCTGCCGGCCTCGCTACGCAGGGACGCGAGCTGCCACCAATTTGCGTTTGAGCCGCGCAGTCTGTCTGCCGATGCTATCTTTGCGCTCAAGCGGTTGCGCCTCTGTGGGCTTATGCGACACGCTATGCGATTTGATGAAATGTTGTCGTCCCTAAAGACGCTGCGGCCCCTTGAGTGAATGCACCGTGCGACGATTGGCGTGCGGCTGCGACAAGCGGCCACCTACCTGATGCCGGCTTCCGGCGCAATCATGAGCCATTCAGCGCTGCGGTGAGCGCCCCGCGAGCCGATGGCAAAAGGCGAAAGGAAGCGTTCATGAGACCACGAAGGGTGGCCATCAGCCTGCCGAATCCTTGGCTTCCCGGAGCAGACTGGGCCGACCGTCACGAGCTTCTTTTCTTCGCCGAGCGGGTGACTGCGGCCGAGGCGGCGCGTCGAGCACTTGGGAGCGCATCCGGCTGGGTGCAAAGTCTTGTGACATGGCACAACCGCCTCGCGCCAATAATCGGGCTGAGCGAAACCGCGCACCCGGCGCATTCAGGCCTGATCGGCACCTTTCCGCTCCTGCACAGCGACGATCGCGAAGCCGTCGTCGGCTATGATGCCCGGCACTTGCATTTTCGAATTGTCGTGGATGTTCGCGAAGGCCCTGCTGACGGCCAGGTCATCGGTATGACCACCTTGGTGCGCCGCAGGAATGCGTTCGGGCGGCTTTGTTTTGCCGCCGCCATACCTTTGCATATGGCGATCGTCCCAGCCTTGCTGACGGGAGTTAAGCGACCCGGACATGGTGTTTCGCGGGAGCGGTGAAGCACAGCGCATGATTGAACACAGTTGCCTTTGCGGCGCTATCCCACAGGAAGTCGCTGGCGATGTGCTGCCCACCCGGCGGGGATGTAGTGGGCCGGAAGCTGCGGGCATCACGGATGCGGGCAAGTCCCAGGAAGTGGGTTGCGGATGCCGTCCAGCTCTGTCACGGAAACGGCCCTGATACGGAACGCGATTTTTGGAGGCGATGCTGTTCCCCCTGATCCGAACAGGCCTCCTGGATCACCGGCACGAGTCTGTCGCGACACGCGGGGGCCGAGCGCGGGACTTCGCCAAGCTAGAGCCGGGACGTGCTGCGCGACCTTCACACGATCGAAGCCAGCGGGGCGAAGACCGGTACTCTGGACCGGAAGACGCATGACCTTATCGCGCTAGGCTTTCCGGTGACCACGCGATGCGACGACTGCATTGCCGTTCACGTGAAGAAGGCGGTCGAACTCGATGCATTGCATAACGAGATTGCCGAGGCCCTCCAGTTGCTGATCGCGCTCAATGCGGGCGCGGCGCTTAGCCTATACGGCGTGTACTATCTCGAACGCGCCCGCCATTCGCTGGTCGCGCACTGTGACCCCTGCCTTGAGAGCGGGTTGGCGGATATTCTACACAGATTGTCAGTTCATCGAAATACGGCAAATTAGCAATGCGTTATGCTCCGGATCGTCGCAGGTTCTGATCCCCCGTGTCATCGGCGGTCATGAGGGCCTGTCAATTGGGTGGCGCCTACGCGGTGGTCCGACTGCTTCTTGCAGAAGCGAGCGATAACTTGGACGCAAGGTCGATACCTCCCACTCCACTGAACAGAAAAATGAGGTTTTTTGCATGCGCGCTGACGTGCGGTGGAAATTGTGCTGGGAAAATGAGTTGCAACTGTCCGACCACGTTGAACTCACAGACTTCTTTCGGAAGACCTATGGACCGACCGGGGCCTTTAATGCAAAGCCGTTCGAAGGCAGTCAAAGCTGGGCCGGAGCAAGACCTGAGCTTCGTGCAATCGCCTACGACTCGAGCGGTGTAGCGGCCCACATGGGCTTACTGCGCCGTTTCATCAAGGTTGACGGAGTCGACCTGCTGGTGGCTGAACTGGGCTTGTATGGGGTGCGTCCGGATCTTGAGGGACTCGGGATCGCCCATTCGATCCATGTCATGCTTCCAACACTGCAGGAGTTTCAAGTTCCATTCGCTTTCGGCACCGTTCGGCCCCAGATGCGGAAGCACGTTGAGAGGTTCGGCCGACACGGTCTGGTGACTGTGATGTCCGGGATCACCGTACGCTCCACGCTGCCACACGCGCGTACCGACCTGCCGCCCACGCGCGTCGAGGATCCACTTGTCATCGTCCTGCCTGTTGGACGGCCGATCTCCGACTGGCCCGCCGCCAGGCTAATTGACCGGAATGGACCAGAGCTATGAGCTATCTCTATTGCTGGTCCGAAGCGCAGACGCTTATTGGCCATCTCACGCAGCCACGCCCGCAGTTCAACGCCGGCGGTCGGCCGGACCGACAGCGCACCGGTCGGCGAAATCCGTCAGTGAGTTCTGACAAGTATATTCTTCCAGTGAAGCAGCCGATCGATGGTTCGGCTGGCATACATCCACACGGTGGATAAAGAGACATGCGGTTCAAGGGCCTTGACCTAAATCTCCTGGTTGTGCTCGACGCCCTCATGACCGAGCGTAACCTCACGGCGGCGGCCCGCAGCATCAATCTCAGTCAGCCAGCGATGAGCGCGGCCGTCGCCCGGTTACGCACCTATTTCCGTGATGAGCTGTTTACGATGGCTGGCCGCGAATTTATCCCCACGCCGCGTGCGGAACGGCTCGCGCCGGCGGCACGCGAGGCTCTGCTGCGCATTCAGCTCTCGATCATTTCCTGGGAGCCGTTTAACCCGGCTCAGTCAGATCGGCGTTTCAGGATCATCCTTTCCGATTACGTCACATTCGTGTTTTTCGAAAAGATCGTGGAGCGTGCGGCGCTTGAAGCGCCCGCCGTCAGCTTCGAATTTCTTCCCCCCACCGACGACAACGAGGACCTTCTTCGGCGCGGCGACGTCGATCTACTGATTCTGCCGGAAATCTTCATGTCCAACGCTCGTCCTCGAACGAAATTGTTCGACGATGTACACGTGTGCGTCGGTTGTCGCACGAACGAGCAGCTGTCAGAGCCACTTACATTCGAGAGATACATGTCGATGGGGCACGTTGTGGTCAGATTCGGGGATAGCCTGAGGCTAGGCATCGAGGAACGGTATTTGGTCGAGCACGGTCTCAAGAGACGTATCGACGTCGTGGTACAGGGCTACAGCATGATTCCGCCCATGCTGGTGGGGACCGAGCGCATAGGAACCATGCCCTTACGGCTGGCGCAGCATTTTGCAAAAACAATGCCGCTGCGGATCGTCGAGCTCCCGCTGCCACAACACCTTCCGTTCACCGAGGCCGTTCAATGGCCCGCCCTTCACGATAGTGATCCGGCAAGCCTGTGGATGCGCGAGATGTTAGTAGAGGAGGCGTCCAGTATGGTTTCGCCGCTTGCCGCGGCCGAGACCCCCATCGAGCCTGGATCGCCAAGGGATGTTTGTCCGGGTCGCCCCGCGAAGACGAACGCCGCGGCGAGTTCGCGGGCGTGATCCGTCATTGTCTGACCGCATGATCCGCGAGAGCGGTCGCAGATAAAAGGGAGCCGCTCGCGGCGTGCCCATCTCACGCGTGGCGGCTACACTGGCGCTGATGGCGATGCTTGTTGGTGGTGTCGGCTACATTCGGCTTAGGGCCAACGAGCTTGTCTGCGGTGGTGGGACAAGATGCTTACGAAACTGCCGCGCTCGAGCAGCACGGCGGAGGCGATCGTTCAGGCCTTGCTGAGGGGAGTTGTGCGGCCCGGCTGGCGTTTCAGGGGAACGGTTATGCACAACGATTGATTGAAATCGCCTCTACTCATTTACTCCATTTCTTGCGTCTCTGCCCTCGGGGGCCTTTCTGCCGCGGTGCATCGGAAATCAGCATCAAAGCCGTGGATGGGTTGATAGATATCCATCAAATTACATCATGTCTTTGCATCTTTCTCGATGACGATTTATCAGATAGAACCATGACCAAGCGTCCCACAATTGACGATCTCGCACGCGAATCCAGAGTCAGCGTTGCGACAGTCGATCGGGTTTTGAACGCCCGCCATCCGGTACGGGAAGAGACCGCGCGGCGCGTCTACGACGCGGCCCGCGCGCTCGGTTATCCTACGGCTCGCCTCATGGAGCCGCCGAGGCCGCGCCATCTGCCTCACTATCGGCTGGGTTTTATTCTCAGGAAGCCCGCACACCCCTTCTTTGCCGCCTTTGCACGTGAAGTCGAGGCGGCAGTGAATGCCGCACCAGCTTTTCATGGCATTCCGTCCATCGAGTTCGTAACGTCGAATGCACCCGGCGACCTGGTCGTGCTACTCAAAAATTTGGGCGCACGCTGCGATGCGATTGCCATGGTCGCTCCGGACCACCCGACGATCACGGAAGCAGTCGAAGATTTGAAGGTAAAAGGCATCCCGGTCTTCTCTCTGCTTTCCGATTTCGCTGCGGGCGCACGCGCGGGCTATATTGGGCTCAACAACCGGCAGGTTGGGCGGACGGCGGCCTGGATGGTGGCCAAGGCCGCAAAACGGCCGGGCAAAGTGGCGGTCTTCGTTGCGAGTGACCGTTCCCAGGGGCAGGAGCTTCGTGAAATCGGATTTCGTTCGTATTTCCGTGAAAACGCGCGGACGTTCGAGGTGCTCGATACGCTCGTAAGCCCTGAGACACGGCAGCTCACCTATGAGGCCACTCTCGATCTCATTCACCATGAACCCGAGCTCGTCGGATTTTATGTACCTGGTGGCGCGATGGAGGGAGCCATCGCGGCTCTACGCGAGAGGCGCGAAAGCCGAGATCTTGTCGCGATCGTCAATGAGATTACGCCGGACTCACGGGCGGCGCTCGTAGATGGCGTCATCACGATGGCGATCGCCACGCCGTTAGGGCGGCTTTGCCGCGAGCTGACGACGTTGATGGCGCGGGTAATCGAAACCGGAACTGCAGATCCTTCAGGGCAAATCGACCTGCCGTTCGATATCTACTTGCCAGAGAATATTTCATACCCCGACTGAGATCCGCGAGCGCTGAGAATTCTATCATCATGATAGATTAAAGATAGAATCCTATCATTGTCTCAGAGAATTCGTTGACCATACTCCTTCAGGCTGATCTCGTGAGCGTGCTTCTACGACGCGGCGCTCTGACGGAGAAGATTCGGCCGCGCTTCAGAGAGGAACGCCCAAGTTAGGCGTCACTCCCTCCGCTTAACACTCAACTACCGGCGGTGCTTCGCACGGGTAGACTGAAACGGAGAAATATATGCCTGACGCAAAATTGCAGAGCGTGCTTTCATCTCTTTCGCAGCAGGCGAGTGAGCTAAATGCTCTGCCATCCACTTGGCCGGTGCCTGATGCTCGTTGTGTCAAACTCGACACGAATGAGAATCCATTTGCGCTGCCGCCACCCGTGATGCAAAGCGCCGTTGCGGCGCTCGAACGCCAGTATCTCTACCCGCAGGATGATAACATCAGCTTGAGGGAAGCAGCCGCCAATGCTTATGGCCTCTGCAGGGATCAGGTGATTGCCGGCAACGGATCGTCTGAACTGCTAGGGCTCATCTATAAGGCTTTCCTTAGTCCGGGCGACGCCGTGGCGATGGTTTCGCCAGGTTTTTCGTTTAACCGCAAACTCGCCACGTTGCAGGGTGCACAATTTCTTGAGGTCCCGTTGTGCGGAGCTTATTCGCTGCCGACAGAGCAATTGCTTTTCGGCCCCGCCAAAGATGCGAAGTTCATTCTAGTAGCCAATCCGAACAACCCCACCGGAACGTTTGTTCCGGTGGCCGATATCGAAGGCCTCGTAGCACAATCGAACCGGTTGATCGTCCTGGATGAGGCCTACGTCGACTTTGCACCGGATAATGCGCTACGCCTTGTCGATCGCTATTCGAACCTTCTGGTCTTGAGAACGTTCTCGAAAAGCTATGCCGCCGCCGGCATTCGCGTTGGTTTCGGTTTTGGTCATCCCGAGATTATTGGACGGCTGCGCAATCTTCAGAACGTCTTCAACATGAACGTGATCGGCCACGCGGTTGGCATCAGCATCCTTTCCCATCGTGTCGCCTATGAAGAGAACCACAGACATATCAAAAGTGAAAGACAGAGAGTAAGCGTCGCCCTGTCGCAACTTGGTTTCTCTGTGACAACCTCCCACGCCAATTTCTTGCTGGCCCAAGTGCCTTCGGGAAAAGACGGAACTTGGTGGCAAGCATCTCTGAAAAGGCGAAAGTTACTCGTTGCCGCCTTCCCTGAAGATGGTCTGGAAAACTGCATCCGCGTGAGCATCGGTACAAGACCCCAAATGGATGCATTTCTCGCAGCCGTCAGCGACATTTCTGGCTGGCTTCGAAACGACTCCGGTGTGCGTCGCACTGATCTTCAAACTTAGGCAAGCCCACATCCTCGCTTCGTAAAGTGCAACGAAGAACGGGCGTCACCTGTCGCTGGAGCCGCTCAGGAAAACTCCCGCCGGTATAAGCGGTACGAGTTGACGGCGACCGCTTCTAGACCGCGCTGCCGCCGGCGCACTTAGAGGGACAATATCTACTTGAGGAACAAGACCATTCTCGAACCAGAAAGACATCAATGCCAGTGGTCGCTCGGGGTAGCGGCCGAAACTTCTGCGCCAGAGTTGGAGATAATTGAATGAAAAACGCCTCTTCTTCAAAACTCGCCATCGGCATCTTCGATCACCTGGACGAAAATGGCAGCGATATCGCCCGACAATACGCGGATCGCCTGACGTTAGCTGAGACGTGTGATCGCCTCGGTTTCTATGCGTATCATCTCGCAGAGCACCATTTTACCCCTCATGGGAGAAGCCCGGCGCCAAATCTGTTCCTGTCGAGCGTTGCACAGCGGACGCACAATCTTCGTGTCGGCCCGCTCGTAATGCTGCTTAGTCTTTGCCATCCGCTGCGCGCGTTTGAAGAGATCTGCATGTTGGACCAATTGAGCGGCGGCAGGCTCGAGCTGGGTCTCGGGCGCGGCTCCCTCCCGATCGAATTGGGTTACTTCGGAATTGGTGCCGACGCGGCACCGGAACGCTATGCGGAAGCCAGCAAAATACTTATGAATGCGATGAGAGGCGGAACGCTATCCTATCAAGGTCAGTATTTTGAGCTGAACAGCGTTCCGTTGACGCTCAGGCCTCATCAGCGTCCGCATCCGCCGACATGGATCGCTACCAATCGACCCGAGTCCGCAAGCTGGGCGGCTGCGAATGGCGCAAATATTGCGTGCGTCGGGCCGTCCTGGACAGTCCGCAAGATAACTGACGCCTACCGAGCCCATCGAGAGCGCAACATCGACGCAGACGATCATGCGCCGTTTCTGGGTTTGCTCCGCATGGTCGTCGTTGGACGCTCTGAGAAAGAAGCGCGTTCGCTCGCGGTGCCTGCTTACGAACGATGGCTCACGAGCTTCAAGTTCCTCTACGATCTCAATGAAATCCCGACACCACCAAACCTGCCCTTGACCTTCGATGCAGCGATTGAAAGTGAATTGTGTGTAGCGGGAACGGCGACTTCTGTGCGACAAGCTCTTCTTGGTCAGCTCGAAGCGGCAGGCGCCAACTATCTTCTGTGTCAACTCGCATTTGGAAATCTGCCATTAGAGGCTTCGCTCTACACCGCGACAACCATTCGATCCGAAATTATGGATCCAGTCGGCTAGCGATGAAATCCGCCAACTTCCAAGCTCCGGCTATTCGAGAATGCCGCATAGCGTCACGCAAAATCATGGGGTAAACCCATACGGGACGCCTCCTGTACTAACAGCTCACGCATCCAAAGGCTTGCCGGATCACTATTGTGAAGGGCAGGCCATTGGACAGCCTCTGTGAACGTGGGAAGTGGCAGCGGGAGCTCGACGATTCGCAGCGGCATTGTTTTTGCGAAATGCTGTGCCAGCCGCAAGGGCATGGTCCCTATACGGTTGGTCCCCACCAGCATGGGCGGAATCATGCTGAAGCCCTGTACGACAACCTCGACACGTCTCTTGAGACCATGCTCGCGCAAATACCACCCTTCGATGGTGGGTTGTCGGGTATTCCCGAACTTGACGGCAACGTGCCCCATCGACATGTATCTCTCGAATGTAAGTGGCTCTGACAGCTGCTCGTTCGAGTGGCAGCCGACACATACGTGTACCTCGTCGAACAGTTTCGCTTGAGGATGAGCGTTTGACATGAACATTTCCGGCAGAATCAGAAGATCGATGTCGCCGCGCCGGAGAAGGTCCGCATAGTCGTCGGCAAGAGGCAGAAATTCGAAACTGACGGCGGGAGCTTCCCGCGCCGCACGCTCCACGATCCTTTCAAAAAAGACGAGTGTGACGTAATCGGAAAGGATGATCCTGAAACGACGATCCGATTGGGCCGGGTTAAACGGATCCCAGGAAATGATCGAAAGCTGAACGCGCAGCAGGGTCTCGCGCACCGCGGGGGCGAGCTGTTCCGCACGCGGTGTTGGGATCAGTTCGCGGCCATTCATCGTAAAGAGCTCATCGTCGAAATAGGTGCGCAATCGGGCGACGGCCGCGCTCATCGCTGGTTGGCTCAGGTTGATGCTGCGTGCGGCTGCCGTGAGGTTCCGCTCGGCCATTAGAGCGTCGAGCGCGACAAGAAGATTTAGATCAAGGCCCTTGAACCGCATGTCTTCATCTATCTATGGCGTGAATGCGCGCCATCCAAACAATCGATTTTGCCGATTTATCGGCTTTCTGCATTAGAAGGATATCAATCGATAGAAATCAAGGGCACCGACGGCAAATTGCGAGTGGCGCAGGAAGACACTGAAAGTGGTTCGATAGCCATCAGCTCTGGAACACGGTCCATGCGAACTCAACTGGCTAGCGTCGCAATGCTCGCGACCGGGTCCGACTTGTACCAATCGAGCGTGGCTCTCCATAGCGCAGCCTGCTTCAAGACATATGGGCCGACCGGGGAGTTTAGCGCAAAACCATTCGAAAGTAGTCGAAGTTGGGCGGAGCGAGGCCTGAGCTTCGCGCAAACGCCTATGACTCGGGCGGTGTAGCGGCTCATTTGCGCCTGTTGCGCCGTTTCAACAAGGTTGGCGCGGTTGACCTGTTGGTGGCTGAACTCGGCTTGTATGGGGAGCGTCCGGATCTCGAAAGACCCGGAATCAATCACTCAATCGGGGTCATGCTTCCAACACTGCAGGAGCTTGACGTTCCGTTCGCTTTCGGCACGGTCAGGCACGCGCTGCAGCGGCATCTTGAGAGGTTCGGCCGACATAGTCCAGTGACGGTTTTGTCGCGGCTTCGCGTAGGGTCCACGCTGCCAGACGCGCGTCTCGACAAACCGCCCACGCGCACCGAAGATGCACTTGTCATAGGCTGCGGGAGACATTCTTCATAATCGCCGAGTATGCGGCCGACCAGCCGAATCCAGCGAATGGATGGAGGCATGAATTTCGCATGCTTGTTGTGGGCTTACCGCTGATACCCATTTGGCCGAGCTCTGATCAGTTAAAGCGTGAAATTCATTAAGTCGTCTATACCCGCGACTTTCAAACAGATTTTCGTGCCTTTCGGTTTTCTTGGCGTTGATCAGGCCGCCTGATACGCAGCTCGAGCAATCACGCTTCGGCTATTGGGAATTCTGTTATCGGGGACGCGGAGCGTCGGTTGCGTGGCGCCTATGTCATGATTGCGCTCGCGACGATCGCTGTGCCTTTCTTCCTGTCGGGCCGGGGCCTGCGTGAGCTCAGAAATTAACTCTCTCGGGGTGCACTCGCATTTTGCGACAGAATGTTCTCTGGCTTCAGTTCGCCGATTTCGCCGGAGCCGTCAGGCTGCCGTAATCGCCACCACGGCGTTGGTGCCGCCGAAGGCGAAGGCATTGCTGATCGCTGCCCGCACCTTGCGCTGCCGGGGGATGTTGGGCGTCACGTCGAGATCGCAGTCTGGATCCTTCTCTCGATAATTCGCAGTCGGCGGAATGATCCCGTCGCGGAGCGCCATCACACAGGCAATCAGCTCGAGGGCGCCGGACGCCCCCATGCAGTGGGCATGCATCGACTTGGTCGAGGACACCGACAGGGCATCGGCGTGCTTGCCAAAGACGCGGCGGATTGCCTGTGTCTCGAGCCGGTCGTTATATTTGGTGCCTGTGCCGTGCGCGTTGACATAGTCAATGTCCTCAGGAAGGAGCCCGGCATCGGCAAGGCAGGCCTTCATTGCGGCGACCGGGCCTTCGACGGTTGGAGCGACGACATCGGACGCGTCTGCGGACATCCCAGTGCCGGCAAGCTCGGCGAGGATCGGAGCGCCGCGCGCCACGGCGTGCTCATAGGTCTCGAGGACAGCCACGCCCGCACCTTCGCCGAGTACCAGGCCGTTACGGTCGGCCGAGAACGGTCGGCAGGTATCGCGGGCGACAGCGCGCAGCGCTTCCCAAGCCTTCAACACGCCCCAGGCGAGCGGTGCATCGGTGCCGCCAGCCAGCATGACGTCAGCCCTGCCGAGCCTTAGTTGGTCGATCGCTGATATGAAAGCGTGGTTTGACGACGAGCAGGCCGAGGTGACACCGAATACCGGCCCGCGCAGACCATAGACCATGCTGACTTGGCTGGCCGGCGCGCCTGGCATGGCGCGAGGCACCGCGAAGACATTGGTGCGTGATTTCCCGTCGACGAACAGCCCGCGATAGTTCTCTTCCAGCGTCTCCGCACCGAAGATGGCAGTGCCGACAACCGCGCCGATGCGATCGGTGTTGGTTTTGTCCACGATGAGCCCGGATTGCCGCAGTGCCTCGCCGGCAGCAAGAACAGCCAGCAGACTGTAGCGGTCCATCGTCGTCAGGCGCTTGCGGTCGAACTCGACATCGGGCAACTGCTTGACCTCTGCGCCTGTGCGGATTCTCGACTCATGGAAGGGTGTCGTGGTGATCTCGCCGATCGCCGATCGGCCTGCGCGCATCGCCTCCCAGATGGAGGGCGCGCCGACGCCCATGCCGCAGATGCCGCCGAGGCCGGTTATAACGATCCGGGAACGGGCCATGACGAAATGCTAATCCTTAGCTGCAATCAAGGCGCGTGTCGCCTCGATGAGGTCGCCGACGTTCTTGAGGGTGCTCCAAGCCTCTGAAGTGTTCATCTCGATCTCGATGCCGTAAGCGACCTCGAGATCGAACACGATTTCGGTAAGTTCCAGCGAATGGATTTCAAGAGCTCCGAGCTCGGAGTCAATAGTAACTTCCTTGTCGGTCTCCGCATGAGCTTTAATCTTTTCGATGATCTCGGTTGCCAGTTGATCGGCCATTGCCCTCACCCAAATTCAATCGTTCAATTCCTCCGCAACTAAGCTGAGCGGACTAGCTCTATGTCTGCCGTCGTTGCGGACAACTCTGTCTTGTTCAATAGCAACTATTGATCAGTCTTCATTTTGCTTTAGTGGCCAGCCAAGGCCAGGTGGACGCACGCAATCCACAGAGAATCTCGCGTGAGGTCCGGCGTATGAAGGGATGCCCCACCTCACTGAATACTGTGTTGTCTTGTGTTAGCGGTTGCATGTCCTGGCGTAAGTGTCAGCAGTTAACATTAGTCGTGACGGTGCAAATGTTGTTGCACGAGAATTGACGCTTTCATCCATGCAGCTTTCCGCAACATCGGTAAAATCGATTGTTTGGATGCCACACATCCACATGTTGGATGCGCACAGGCATTCTTGGGGTTCTGCAAATTGTCATCTTTCGAAACATTGGACGCCGGATTGAGCGGCGTCTTGAGAGGAACAACGTTACCATATCCACGACGGCTGGTAGCGCGATCCTATACGCGGCGGTGTAGGATCTTTGGTATTCGATCTGGGGACGGCACGCATCGTCAACATATTGAAAATAGGTGCATAACCGCGACGCCCGCGCTGATCGCCGGTTGATGCTGCGCGCCGCCGCGGTGAGGTCAAGCTTGCCCGTCAGAGCGTCCAGCGCGACCAGAAGATTCAGATCAAGACCCTTCACTCATCCATAACGTGGATGTGTGCTATCCAAACAATCGATTTTACGAATTTATCGGCCTACTGCATTAGAAGACCATCACTTGACGGAAATCAAGGTCATTGACGGCACATTTGCGAGTGGCGCAGGAAGGGACCGGGAGTGGTTAGAGAGCCCATCAGCTCTGGAACGGAGTGCCACCAAGGCTTCGAACGTTCCAATTACATGTCATCGGACCGCTGACTGCAGCCTCTGACATTGACCATTCGCCCACAGCTTCGATCGCGTGATCGGGCGCCTCTAGCAAACAGCAAACAACAAGGAGGGCTTTGCATGCGCTGCGAGGTGCGGTGGAGTCTATTTTGGGAAAATGAGTTGCAACTGTCCGACCATATCGAACTCACCGAGTTCTTTCGGAAGGCCTATGGGCCTACTGGGGCGTTCAACGCAAAACCATTCGAGGGTAGCCGAAGTTGGGCCGGAGCCAGGCCCGAGCTCCGCGCAATCGCCTACGATTCCCATGGTATCGCTGCCCATATGGGCTTGTTGCGCCGTTTCATCAAGGTAGGCGAGGTCGATCAATTAGTGGCTGAACTAGGGTTGTACGGGGTCCGTCCGGACCTTGAGGGACTCGGAATCTCCCATTCGATCCATGCCATGCTTCCAGTACTGCAGGAGCTTGGCGTTCCATTCGCTTTCGGCACCGTTAGGCACGCGCTGCGCAAGCATATAGAGCGGTTCGCCCGATACGGTCTCGTGACCGTTTTGTCGGGGATTCACGTGCGCTTCACGCTACCAGAGGCGCGCCTCGACAAGCCGCCCACGCGCACCGAAGATGCACTTGTCATCGTTCTGCCAGTCGGACGGTCGATGTCAGACTGGCCCGCCGGTACGACAATTGATCGCAACGGACCAGAGCTATGACGCGCGTTAATTGCTTTTCCGAAGTGCACAGTGTGTGCACCGACGGTACCGGTCAGCACAGCGTTTATTTGACGTTCGATGACGGGCCTCATCCATATTGCACACCGGAAATCCTCGATGTGCTGGCTGAGCACCGGGTGCCGGCGACATTCTTCGTCATCGGCCAGTACGCGGCCGACCAGCCCAACCTGATCCAACGAATGATTGCCGAAGGGCATGAAGTCGCTAACCACACAATGACTCATCCGGACCTGTCCAAATGCGGACCCGGCGAAATACAGCGTGAAATACTCGAGGCGAACAGAGCCATCACGATGGCGTCCCCGCGAGCCTCGGTGCGGCACATCCGCGCTCCGTATGGGAGCTGGACCGAAGAAGTGCTCACGGCGTCAGCGGACGCTGGACTGAACGCGGTCCACTGGTCGGTAGATCCGCGAGACTGGTCCCGTCCCGGGATCGACGCCATTGTTGATGAAGTGCTCGACTCCGTCCGGCCGGGCGCAATTGTGCTCCTGCACGACGGATGCCCTCCCAGCGAGTTGCAACCCGGCACTGACCGCGGTCTGCGCTACCAGACCATCGTGGCGTTATCCAGCATAATTCCAGCCTTGCAAAGCCGCGGCCTTGTATTCCGCTCGCTTCCTCAAGATCACTGAAGACGAGACTCCCATGAATTTGCTTGACACAACCAGCACTGTCGCCATCTCGCTTTATGCGCTGCTCTCGACTGCCTATAAAAGCATGCAGGCCGTTTACTCTGTGCCGGCATACGATTCGTCGGCGTCTGAGCGCCTGGTCGATTTCGACGAACTACCGAGCGTAGATGTGATCGTCCCCTGTTTCAACGAGGACCCGCGCACGCTTTCGGACTGCTTGGCTTCCATTGCGGACCAGGAATATGCGGGGCAACTGCGGGTCTACGTGGTTGATGACGGTTCTGGAAATCGCGACGTCTTGCGACCTGTGCATGAGACCTACGCGCGCGACCCCAGGTTCAATATCATTCTGCTTCCGCAGAATGTTGGCAAGCGCAAGGCGCAGATCGCCGCGATACGCCGCTCAGGCGGAGATATGGTGTTAAACGTCGACTCAGACACGATACTCGCGTCGGACGTCATCTCGAAGCTTGTACCAAAGATGCAAAATCCAGCGGTCGGGGCGGCCATGGGGCAGTTGACGGCCAGCAACCGAGACGACAGTTGGTTGACCAGGTTGATCGACATGGAGTACTGGCTGGCTTGCAACGAGGAGCGTGCTGCACAGGGTCGCTTCGGTGCCGTTATGTGCTGCTGCGGCCCATGTGCCATGTATCGCCGCTCTGCGCTCGTTATGCTGCTTGACCAGTACGAGTCGCAATATTTTCGCGGTAAGCCGAGCGACTTCGGTGAGGATCGCCATCTCACTATTCTCATGCTGAAGGCAGGCTTTCGAACTGAGTACGTGCCGGACGCCATCGCGGCTACAGTCGTTCCGAACAGACTGAAGCCGTATCTGCGCCAACAACTGCGTTGGGCACGGAGCACGTTCCGGGATACGTTACTGGGGCTTCGCCTACTGCCCGGCCTTGATCGCTTTCTGACGCTGGACGTGGTCGGACAAAATCTCGGGCCGCTGCTTCTTGCGCTATCGGTACTAACGGGCCTCGCACAGGTCGCACTGACAGGCACCGTGCCTTGGTGGACGGTCCTGATGATTGCAGCCATGACCGG
The DNA here is from genome assembly GCF_036488675.1 of Sinorhizobium chiapasense. Lineage (NCBI taxonomy): Bacteria > Pseudomonadati > Pseudomonadota > Alphaproteobacteria > Hyphomicrobiales > Rhizobiaceae > Sinorhizobium > Sinorhizobium chiapasense. The sequence goes on along the minus strand of NZ_CP133151.1, from coordinate 416,651 downwards.
GATTCGCTGCAGCATCGTGGCGTTTCGGGCCCGCCAACTTCGATTTCTGGGCTTCTCTCTGCACACATTCATCAACATCTTTCTGTTGCTGCCGTTGAAGGCCTACGCGTTGTGTACGTTGAGCAATAGCGACTGGCTGTCACGCGGCTCTGCCGGCAGCTCGGCCAACAAGGGTGGGAAACAGGCCCCCGTCCAAAGTCCAACCACTGAATCATGCAGCACAGAATTCTCGGGACGTGGGACTCCGCTCCGCAGGCTCAACCTTGCGCGAGATTCTTCGAGACTAGTGACATCTGACGGCATTTGCAGTGACGAGTGATAGCGACTTTACCGAGGTGGACGAGTTGACACAAAATTATCAATTGCTGAATCGGGAACTGGCCGCAGACGATCCGTGGCGGCTCGACGGCAACCCGTTCGAGCAAAAGCGTTACGCGCAAATGCTCCGATTGTCGCTTGCCGAAGGTTCTATCACACATGCGCTCGAAGTCGGGTGCGCTGCCGGCGCATTCACCGAGAAATTGGCGCCTCACTGCCAACGGCTCACCGTGATCGATGTCGTGCCGCAAGCAATTGCTCGAGCGCGTCGACGGATGAAGGAGCCGCCGCACATCAGCTGGACGGTCTCCGATGTTCAACAGTTTTCGACCGATGAGCGGTTCGATCTGATCGTTGTGGCGGAAGTGCTCTACTACGTTGGAGAGATAGCGGATATGCGGGCGGCCGTCCGCAACCTGGTGCGGATGCTTGCGCCAGGTGGGCATCTGGTTTTCGGATCGGCGCGCGATGCCAATTGCCGGCGCTGGGGTCACGTTGCTGGTGCCGAGACCGTCATCGCCATGCTGAACGAAACTTTGATCGAGGTAGAGCGGCTTGAGTGCCGGGGTGAGTCGGTCAACGAAGACTGCTTGCTCGCCCGCTTCCGGAATCCGGTTTCCGGTTCCTTATGAATGAATTGTCGACGTTAGACATTGGAGACACCATGCGCATCTGTGGTATCAAGCTGACCCATGACGGGGCGATCGCGCTTGTCGAGGATGGACGGCTCGTCTTCTGCATTGAGCAGGAGAAGCAGGACAACAATCCGCGATATCAAACCATCGATAATCTCGACGCAATTGTCGCCGCTTTGGCGCAATACGGTCTGAAACCGCGCGATGTTGATCAATTCGTTATCGACGGCTGGGATGGCGAGGACGAGTCGCGATTTCAGGTGCTCAGCGGGGTGGCTCCCTTAACTCTTAAAGGGGCGCCTTATGTCGAACGCTACGCCGACGGCCTTCTCGAATGCTTCGACGGCTCCGGTCTGATTCTCGATGACTGGGCTTTTCCCTATAAGAGCTATCCCCATGTAACGGGCCACGTGGCCTCCGCATACTGCACCAGCCCGTTCGCGAAGGCCGGACAACCCGCATTCTGCCTGGTATGGGACGGCTGCATCTTCCCGCGCCTTTATTATGTGGATGGCCAGGGCGCACGGTTCCTCGAATGCCTCTTCCCGGTGATAGGCCAAGCCTACGCTGCCGCGGGCCATTATTTCGGACCCTATAAGAAGGCGAGCCGGGGAGGCTGGGATTTAGGGGTCGCCGGCAAGCTGATGGCCTATATCGCGCTGGGGTCGGTTGATGAAGACATCGTCGCGGTGTTTCAGGAGCTTTACGAGGAGCGCTTTGCGGCCGATACGGAGCTTGCCAGCCGTTATCGCGCGAACATCAATAACGCCGAGACCTCGCTCGTGGCTGTGCATGATTTCTTCGATGCCAGCGTAGTCCGATTGGAGGCCAAGTCACCCGAAGATGTGCTTGCATCGTTTCATCTCTTCCTCGAGCGCCTCCTCGTCCACGAAATGACGATGGCCTTGCAGCGCCACTCGTTTCCAGGGCCGCGCAATTTGTGTGTAGCCGGCGGCTGCGGTCTGAACATCAAATGGAACAGTGCACTACGCGAGACGGGCCTGTTTGATGACGTCTGGGTCCCGCCTTTCCCGAATGACAGCGGCTCTGCAATCGGTGCGGCTTGCTGCGCAATGGTGGCGCAGCAAGGCTTCGTGCCGCTGGAATGGTCGGTCTACAGCGGCCCGGTCTTGCAAAGCGGGCATGTGCCGGCCGGATGGGAGGCCACGCCTTGCAGCATGCCGGAACTCGCCGCCATCCTCGCCAGCAACAAGCCCGTGGTTTTCCTTTCCGGACGCGCCGAGCTTGGACCCCGGGCTTTGGGAGGCAGAAGCATTCTCGCAGCCGCGACTTCGGCGGAAATGAAGGATTTTCTCAACGAAGTAAAATTTCGCGAACACTTCCGGCCGGTGGCGCCGATATGCCTGGAGGACCGTGCGCCGGATATATTCAGCCCCGGAACGCCCGATCCATACATGTTGTTCGATCACCAGACACGGATGGAATGGCAGGACAAAGTCCCCGCTGTTGTCCACCTTGACGGATCTGCGCGACTGCAAACGATCGCTAGGAGCTCTCAGCACAAAGTCGCCGAACTACTCGTCGAATATGAAAAACTCACGGGCATTCCGCTCCTTTGCAACACAAGTGCCAATTACCATGGACGTGGCTTCTTCCCGGATGCGGCGGCAGCCTGCGAGTGGGGGCGCGTTGAACACGTATGGTGCGACGGCCTGCTGTTGACGAAAACGCAGGCAATTCAGCAAAAGCCAGTCGCCGGCGCCTTCACGGGTAGATGAGCGCATGTCCATGGTAGCAATCGATCTTGCCGGCATAAGCAAGAGATATGGTGACAAGCTCGTGGTTGACGAGCTGTCGTTGAGCGTGGCGTCGGGCGAATGCTTCGGCCTGCTGGGACCGAACGGCGCGGGCAAAAGCACAATTGCCCGTATGGTCCTCGGCATGACATCGCCTGATGCGGGGCAGATTACCGTGCTCGGCGTCCCGGTACCGGCGCGGGCTCGCTTGGCGCGCAGGCGCATCGGCGTAGTCCCCCAATTCGACAACCTCGACCCTGAGTTCACTGTACGCGAGAACCTGCTGGTCTACGGGCGCTACTTCGGCATGAGCACACGCGAGGTCAAAGCGGTTATGCCGTCGCTTCTCGAGTTCGCCCGCCTTGAGAGCAAGGTGGATGCCCGTGTCTCCGAATTGTCCGGCGGCATGAAACGGCGCCTGACGCTGGCGCGTGCGTTGATCAACGACCCGCAGCTGCTTGTAATGGACGAGCCGACCACCGGTCTCGATCCGCATGCTCGCCACCTGATCTGGGAGCGCCTGCGTGCCCTGCTGGCGCGGGGCATGACGATTATCTTGACGACCCACTTCATGGAAGAGGCTGAGCGGTTGTGCGATCGGCTGTGCGTGCTCGAAAGAGGTCGCAACATCGCCGAAGGCCGCCCTCATGCGCTGATCGACGAACTGATCGGGTGCGAGGTCATCGAGATTTACGGCGGCAATCCGCATGAACTGCAATCGCTGATTAGCCCCTACGCCCAACGCATCGAAGTGAGCGGCGAAACACTCTTTTGCTACGCGTCCGATCCGGAGCAGGTGCGCGTGCGGCTGCGCGAGCGCACAGGTTTGCGTGTTCTGCAGCGTCCGCCGAATCTTGAGGATGTGTTTTTGCGGCTGACCGGGCGCGAGATGGAGAAGTGAGCTATGGGTGAAGGTCGTGCCGCGGCTCTGCCCGCCAACGCTTGGAACTGGATCGCCGTATGGCGACGTAACTATCTGGCATGGAAGAAAGTAGCGCTTGCGTCGATTCTCGGGAATTTGGCCGATCCCATAATCTACCTGTTCGGCCTCGGCCTTGGCCTCGGAATTGTCATAGGTCGCGTTGACGGCACGTCGTACGTTGCTTTTTTGGCAGGCGGCATGGTGGCGACAAGCGCGATGACGTCTGCGACATTCGAGACGATTTACGCGGCTTTCGCTCGGATGCATGCTCAACGCACCTGGGAAGCGATTCTCTACACGCAACTTACGCTCGGCGACATTGTTCTCGGTGAGTTGGCTTGGGCAGCCAGCAAGGCATTTCTCGCCGGTACGGGTATTATGATTGTTGCCACCACGCTGGGCTATGCGGCGTGGCCGTCCATCCTTTATGCGCTGCCAGTCATCGTGCTCACTGGCTTGGCCTTCGCGAGCCTGGCGATGGTCGTCACGGCGCTTGCTCCCAGTTACGACTATTTCGTTTTTTACCAGACGCTCGTCCTCACACCCATGCTGTTCCTGTGTGGCGCGGTCTTTCCGATCAATCAGCTGCCCGGCGCCTTTCGGGAGGCTGCGCAATTCTTGCCGTTGGCACATGCAATCGAGCTCATTCGTCCAGCAATGCTTGGCCGCCCGGCGGACAGCATCGGCCTGCATATCGGCGCGCTTTGCATCTACGCAGTCTTGCCGTTCTTCCTGTCGGCGGCACTGTTTCGTCGGCGTCTGATGTCTTGATGCTACTCGCCACCAGACGAGAAGGAGAAACGTGATGCTGTCTCGCGAACTTGGCCGCAGCGGCCTGCAGATAAGCGTGCTCGGCCTGGGCACCATGAGCTGGGGAGAGCAGAACACGGAAGCGGAGGCGCACGCGCAACTGGACGCAGCCCTCGATGCCGGCATAAATTTTGTCGATACTGCAGAGATGTATCCTGTGCCACCCCGTGTCGAGACACATGGACTTACGGAGCGTTATATCGGCAGTTGGATACGCAAGACCGGCCGCAGGCAAGACATCGTGCTCGCAACAAAGGCGGTCGGGCCTGCTCGAGTAGGAAAGGCGAACTTACCTTATGTGCGCGACGGCCAGGTCAGCTATACCCGTGCCAACCTGTTCGAGGCCGTAGACGCAAGCCTCCAAAGGCTCGAGACGGACTATATCGACCTCTTCCAACTGCACTGGCCTGACCGTAGCACCAACGTCTTCCAGCTACTCGACTACCAGTATGAACTCGACGTCGATACGGTTCCTATCCTAGCGACGCTGGAAGCGTTGGACGCTCTGGTCAAGAGCGGTCGCGTTCGTCACATCGGGCTCTGCAACGAAACGCCTTGGGGCCTGGCGCGCTTCCTCCATCACGCGGAAGCGCAAGGGCTGGCCCGCGTGATAAGCACTCAGAATCCGTACAATCTGCTCAACCTGGATTTCGAGTATGGTCTCGCCGAGATGGCTTTGCGCGAACAGGTGGGACTGCTTGCATACTCGCCGCTTGCCATGGGGACGCTGACTGGCAAATACCTGGATGGCCAGCGGCCAACTGGCTCGCGGCTGAACTTGTTCGGGCGGTTCTTCCGCTACAGCAATGAGAGGGCGCAGCATGCGGCGCTCGCATATACGACGCTCTTTCGTGAACATGGCATCGATCCGGTGCACGGCGCGTTGTCGTTCGTCAGGGGCCGGCCATTTGTTGCAAGCACTCTGGTAGGCGCTACCTCGATGCAGCAATTGCAGCACAACATCGCCAGCCTGGAAGTCACCCTGTCACGCGAAATCCTGGATGGAATCCAGTCGATCTATCAGCGCTATGGAACTGCGCCGCCGTAACTCGGGTGTCGGGCTCGTGGTGCAAACTCACGCCGCTGATATCGGTGCCATGACCGTCTTTGTTTCTGCGTAACGAGTCATGGGGCGAGACATGCGAACTCGCGCCGATATTAAGCGACCGCAGATTCTTGCACTGGGGCACCCCCCCAATCCTACGTGAACTATTTTCAGTCGGGAACACATGCAATGATCCACTCCCAGCCAGCGCCTGCGCCATTTGTGATCCTTGGGATGCCAAGGACTGGAACCCACTACCTCGAAGAGTTGCTGAACGAGCACCCGAACGTGTTGAGCAATGGTGAGTTACTCAACAGGTATGATGCCAATTGGCCCGATAAGGACCGCCTAATGCGCAGCGATCGCGAGCTCCTCGAGCTCGCATATTTGCGCTTCCCGGCACGGAGCGACAAGAAGGTCACGCATGTTGGATGCAAGATCAACGAACCTCAGTTTCATGAACGTCCAGGCTTTTTTGACGAACTGGCGCGTTGGCCGGGGCTCAAGGTCATCCTCTTGTCTCGCAGAAACACATTGGAGTCGCTGCGCTCGTTGGTGCAGGCAAGGCAAAGCCGCCAGTGGCTCAAATTCAGCTCGGATGACGATACGGCTCCGCCGCCACGCGTAAAATTGCCGATCGCCTCCTGCGAGGACTACTTCAAGGCCGCTGACGATTTCCACACGCGAGTCGAGCATTCCTACGCTTCGACCAGCTTGCTTGAGATCGAGTACGAGAGGCTTCTTCTTGAACCCGCGGCATGCTTGGAAACGACTTGGCGATTTTTGGGCGTTCAGCCGCTGCAACTTTCTGGCCGCGCTACTCTTCAGCGCCTGGAAAAGCGGCCGCTGGAGGAAACGGTAGAGAATTTCGAAGAGTTGCGGCGTCACTTCGCAGGCGGACCTTACGCGAGATTCTTCGAGCTTGATGACGCTATAGTCCCGCAGGGATAAGTGATATGTCTCTTTCCCATCTTCGGCGACTTGAAGCTGAAGCAATTCACGCCATTCGCGAAGTTGTTGCAACCTTTTCAAATCCGGTTGTACTCTACTCCATTGGAAAAGACTCTTCCGTCCTGTTGCATCTGGCGATGAAGGCGTTTTTTCCATCGAAGCCACCTTTCCCTTTCCTCCATGTGGACACCACATGGAAGTTTCGCGAAATGATCGAATTCCGCGACAGGATGGCGAAGGAGCGCGGCTTCGATCTGCTGGTCCACATCAATCAGGACGGCCTGGACCAGGGCATCGGGCCATTTTCGCACGGGTCGAATGTCCACACGCACGTCATGAAGACGGTTGCCTTGCGGCAGGCGCTCGACAGGTATGGATTTGACGCGGCGCTTGCCGGTGCCCGGCGCGACGAGGAGAAGTCGCGCGCCAAGGAACGCATATTTTCGATCCGCAATGGCCAGCACGGTTGGGATCCGAAACACCAACGTCCCGAGCTTTGGAAAACCTACAATACGCGCATTCGTCCGGGCGAGACGATGCGGGTGTTTCCGCTTTCGAATTGGACCGAATTCGACATCTGGCAATACATCATGACGGAGGACGTACCGATCGTGCCGCTTTATTTTGCGGCGAAACGCCCGGTCGTTGAGCGTGATGGCATGCTGATCATGGTCGACGACGATCGCATGCCTCTTCAGCCGGAGGAAAGCGTGAGCGAACGGCTTGTGCGCTTCCGCACGCTCGGCTGCTATCCGCTGACGGGCGCGATCGAGTCGGAAGCTGCGACCGTCGCCGACATATTGCGCGAAATGCTGACGACACGGACCTCCGAGCGACAGAGCCGTCTCATAGACCGGGACGAGGCCGGTGCCATGGAGAAAAAGAAGCGGGAGGGCTACTTCTGATGTCCTATCTTCCTTCTCTTGCGCCGCTCGATATTGCGGCGCACCTGGCCGATCAGGACAACAAGTCGATCCTTCGATTTATAACCTGCGGTTCGGTGGATGACGGCAAGTCGACATTGATCGGCAGGCTGCTTTTCGATGCGAAGCTGGTCTATGAGGACCAGCTTGCCAATCTGGGGCGCGTCGGCGCGCAGCGCAGCGCGAATGGCGACGACATCGATCTCGCCCTTCTGTTGGACGGCCTCGAGGCCGAGCGCGAACAGGGCATCACCATCGATGTGGCCTATCGTTATTTCTCGACCTCGAAGCGCAAGTTCATCGTCGCGGACACTCCCGGGCACGAAGAATATACGCGCAACATGGTTACCGGGGCCTCGACCGCGGCTCTCGCGGTGCTCCTCATCGACAGCCGTCAGGGGGTTCTCCCGCAAACACGACGCCACTCCTACATTGCGTCGCTGCTCGGCATCCGCCATGTCGTGCTGGCAGTGAACAAGATCGACCTCGTCGGCTACAGCCAGACGGTCTTCGAGAGGATCGCGGAAGACTATCTGCGCTTTGCGCGCGAGCTTGGCTTTCAAACCGTCAAGCCGATACCCATCTCGGCACGCTTTGGCGACAACGTCATCGCGAATTCGGAGAAGACGCCCTGGTACCAGGGTGCCGCCCTTCTCGAATATCTCGAAACGATCGATTTCGATCGCCAGGAGGCACAGAAGCCGTTCCGCTTTCCTGTTCAACTGGTCATGCGGCCAGACGCGAACTTCCGGGGATATGCGGGGCAGATTGCGTCCGGCAAGATTTCGGTCGGTGACCAGGTGATCGTCGCCAAATCGGGGCAGCGTACCTCGATCAAGAGCATCGTCACCTATGACGGCGAAGTGCGGAAGGCGGTGGAAGGCGAAGCGGTCACGCTGGTGCTTTCGGACGAGGTCGAGGCTTCCCGCGGCAACATGTTGGCCGCGCCGGGGGCCAGACCCTTCGTCGCTGACCAGTTCCAGGCGCACATGATCTGGTTCGATCCGAGCCCGATGATCCCCGGGCGAAGCTATATCCTGCGCACGGAGACGGACAGCGTGAATGCGACCGTTACCGCGCTGAAGCACCAGGTCAACATCAACAGCTTCGCGCGCGAGGCGGCGAAGTCGCTGCAGATGAACGAAATCGGCGTCTGCAATATCTCGACCCAGGCGCCGATCGTCTTCGACGCATACAAGGATGATCGGACGACGGGCAACTTCATAATCGTCGACCGGATTTCCAATGCGACGGTCGGTGCGGGGATGATCGATTTCCCGCTGCGTCGCGCCGACAACGTCCATTGGCAGGCGACCGACGTCAACAAGGGCGCACGGAGCGCGATTAAGAACCAGCGACCCGCCGTCCTTTGGTTCACCGGGCTCTCCGGTTCCGGAAAGTCGACGATCGCCAATGCTCTCGACAAGGTTCTGCATGCGCGGGGCAAACATACCTATCTGCTCGACGGCGACAATGTGCGCCACGGTCTTAACCGAGACCTTGGCTTCACCGACGAGGACCGGGTGGAAAACATTCGGCGCGTGGCGGAAGTGGCGAAGCTGATGGCCGATGCCGGCCTGATCGTGCTTGTGTCCTTCATTTCTCCGTTCCGCGACGAACGGCGCATGGCGCGCGAACTGATGGAGAAGGGCGAGTTCATCGAGATATTCGTCGATACGCCCCTGGAAGAATGCGCGCGACGCGACCCCAAGGGCCTTTATGAAAAGGCGCTGGCGGGCAAGATTGCGAATTTCACCGGCATTTCTTCGCCCTATGAGGCGCCCGAAAATCCGGAACTTCACCTTCATACGGTCAGCCACGAGCCGATCTCGCTGGCCCTCAAGATCGAGGAATATCTCGACCAGATGATGGAGGAGAAATGACGTCCTTGTGCGAGGTGCTCGAACGCATCGCCATCGATGCCGGCGAGGCGATCCTCGGTGTCTATGATGCCCGTACCAAGGTGTCTTGCAAGGGCGAGGTGGGCCATCGTCTTTGAAGAAATGACGACGGCGTTTCGAGTGCTCCTATCACTGTCACGGAGCCGTAGTTCAGGGCGTGCTCCGATGATACTGGCCGACGAAAGGAACATCCTGATGGAGTCGCGGGAGCTGGTCGAAGAGTGGGTTAGACGCTTCAATAGGTGTGACGCGGTCGCCGTTGCAGAACTGTACCGTGAAGACGCTCTTCACCTTCCGGCAAGGCAGCATTGCGTCGAAGGTCGCTCTGCAATCCAAAAAATGTTTGAGCGGGATTTCGCGGTGGCGGGAATGACCTGCATTCCAGCGGTGATATACGAAATAGGTGCTAGCGTAGTACTCGAATGGCGCGATCCATCGGGCCGGCGAGGATGTGGCGCTTTTGCTGTCCGCGATAGTCGCATCGCCTTTGCCTACTGGCACGAAACGTGCGTCCTTTCGGATGCAAAATCTTCCACTTGAATGAATGCCGAGGATGCCTTTGAAGCCGGCTCCGAAAACGCGGTGGTGCTAACTTATACGCGGGCCGCCATTCTCAGCCAACGCGTGAATTCTAGCTGGGGGTTGCCAAATCGCGTTGGAAAAAACGGGGACGCCAGCCCGGACAAAGACCGCATCGGACCGGCCAGCTCCGAAGGTACGAGCCTTTGTTGAAGAAGGCCGTAGCTATCGGTGGATCGTCCGTGATCTCGCCATCGGTAAGGACACGGTTGCAGACATGGCGACGCGAAGCCGCGGAAGGTAAATGACGAAGACCGGCTCATTGCCGCTGTTCAGTTACATTCGCTATCACCGACAGAAATTGAATACATCTATGGCGTGTACTATATTCAAACGGATCGGCTACGATCTCGGGAACGTCCGATAAGTGATTAACCTCGCCCAGGGCGGATAAAAGGAGAAAAGTGATTGAATGAGGTTTTATGAAGAAGTTTCGATTTGTGAATGAAGCGGCGGCCAAAGATTTTAGGGCGTTGCCCAAGGAAATTCAAAGACAGTTCGGTTTGGATCTAACTGCCGTTCAGCACGGGGGAGTGCCATTCTCAGCCTACAAACACATCCAGAAAAGTGTTGGGCCGGGAGCAATTGAACTGATCGAAAATGGAAGCCCAGCGTATAGGGCGGTCTACTGCGCAAAATTCGAGGATACCGTCTACTTACTCCACGCTTTTACGAAGACGACGAATGGCGTCGATAAGAAAGCGATGAACACGGCGAGCGAGCGCTATAAGGAAATGCTTAGGCAGATCAAGGAGAACAAGGGTGCAGGCCGCTAAGCGGCCTGCACTACTTCGCAAGTCACTCGGTGGTCATCAGCGGCGTAGGACGGCCTCAGCCTTACGTTCACTTTGGCCAACAAGCCTATCAGTTTGTCGGCCGAAAACAGGTCAATTTTACCGCGCATGAGTTCACTCACTCGGGGCTGCGGGACATCGAGCGCAGCGGCGATTTCTGCTTGTCTCCAACCGCGGTCCTCGAAGATTTTCCGCAACGTGATCATCAGATCGGCGCGGAATTGCAAATCGGCAGCTTCTGCCGGATCGTCCGCGATCGCATCGAAAATGCTGTCGTAGGCTAGCTGGGTCATCGAACAAATCCAACTTCATATACAAGATTACGTATATTTATAGGGAGCAATCTTGACGATATCAACATTTAGTTGACAGAAATGCGCCGGGCCAACAGGAAAATTTTCGACTGACCGCCAATTCGAACTGCCCCTTTGCGCGCATTCGGCGTAATTGCCACAATTTTCTTATAGAAAATGTTGCCAAGTATCCCCCTGTGCCAACTGAAAGAAATGCACCTCGCGCGGCGAAGCGTTCTGTTCCGTTACTGCTGACGCGCCCGCAGTCCTTCATTGTCGACAACGCGCCAGGGCAACAGCACCCTGCACAAGACCTTCTCAGTCGACTCGCCGCTCGGCTCTGGAAATCCAGCGCCGTAGCGCTGCACGGTCCTCAGCATCGAGAAGCACTCCCAAAACGGGGTAGTCAGGTTTGAGCACCTGCCGTGCCCGACCTTCTGGAAACAGAGGTAGCAGATATCGGAATGCTGGATTGAAGCGCCGTCTGGTCCAGCCCGTCTCCTCATGAAGGTCGAACCCGCCTGTGATGATCTCCTTGCGCGACTTCAGTTCTTTTTCCATCGATCGCGGTGTCATCCACGAAATGAAGGTCGGCGGCTCCGGCTCGCAACGAAGGCGTTTCAAAACTCGTGCCAACTTGGCCGACCCAGCAGAAGAAAAAACTGTGATTGAATTTCAGCGGATTAGCCTGAGGCCAGACAAGAGCTCGGCGAAATAGGCCGGTATCGCGGACCAACAAAGGCGACAGAACAGTGTCGGATAGTACGGTCGTCAGACGCCAGACCGGCGACACCTTCTTTATCAGTTGTCCTGTCCTGGAATGATGGCAGGCCACCTGACCGTATTGACCCATAGGGGAGGCCTCCTGGTTGGCTCAGGGGTTCACGTTCTTGCTACGTGCCTCTTTCGGGTCTTTGGAACGCACCGCACGAGGAAGATGGCGGAGGTGCGCCATGTTCAATATTCACTTCGTCATCGTGCTCAGGAGCCTACAGTGTCGCTGACAGCGGTGGCTCCAGCTTCATACTGGGCGGGAGACGACAAAGCGCACGCTCTGCCGGTTACACGCGTTGTTAGAACTTCGACAACTGTCAGACATCGCACAAGATGCCATGGGTGCGATCCAGTTGATCTGCAACAATGTTCCCATCGGCACAATGCTTGCTTGCCATTCCGCAAACGCGCTGCCTTTGGATGAGGAACGGCTCGCCAGCATACGGTGGTCGCCGCGACGACGGCGTTAGCCGATGTAACCCCCGACGCTAGCTGTGCCGGCGTGACTGTACCGTCTTTGTGGTGGGGGCAGTGCTCATTCACTAACGGCTTATCTGGTCGATCTTCAGGAAAGGGTCAAATGACACTTCACATCAGGATTCATCGGCAAGAAGATTACGGACGGAATGCGTCGAACTTTGCAAGCTCATTACTGTGCGATGCCACGCAACAGCATCCATATGACGAATTGCTCCAACTGGCCGGCAGCTCGCAACGCAATGCTGCAGCGACGTCGCTTAGCCAAGCAAAAAGTTCAGCGGAGCCTGCGGCAGGCACGGCCCGCGTAATGCGTCGCTTCACGGCATCATTCCCAGTTTTTGTTTTCGGCGCTTTCTGCGCAACTTCGACAGTCGCCGTGGCGGCCGACGAAACGATCTATGCTGCGCCCGACAGCAGCTTCGTACTTGTTGGTGGTGTCGGCTACACTCAGCTCAGGGCCAACGAGCTTGTCTACGACTTAGCTGGCAATCATGTCAGCAAACTGATCTGGGAAAGCGATGCGCCAGTTCTGACGACCGGCTTCAAGGCTGAGCTTGGTAATAGCTGGACCATCGCAGCCAACTCTGTGATCGGGCTCTCGGGCGAGAGCCACATGGAGGATTATGATTGGTATGGTTTTTCGCCGGGCTTCGGTCCGGGGGATTGGGCGTCACGAGACATAAGCCCCGACACCTCGCTTGATCGCTACATCAATCTTGATATTGCAGCCGGTCGCGACTTTGGGATCAACGATGCCACAACCATCAACCTGCACGGCGGCTTCAAGTACACCGACGTGAAATGGACCGCCTATGGCGGCACCTTTATCTATAGCGGTAGGGCCTTCCGAGACAGCCAGGAAATTTTCGAGCCCGGCAAAGGCATCATCAGCTACGAACAGCGTTATCCGGGGGTTTTCCTCGGCGCCGAAGTAATCACTAGACTCGGCGATTGGACTCTCTCCGGTCTGCTACGCGGTGGCCTCGGGATCGATGAAAGTGAGATCGACGACCACTGGCTGCGCACAATGCATAGCAAAGGCGAATTCGGTACGGAGCCTTTCGTCTCGTTCGGCGCCAAGGCCAATTATCAAGTGACTGACCGCGTCAACCTCTTCCTGGCCGGCAATTTCGATAAGTATTTTCGCGAGAAAGGCGACATGACGGTGGATAAGTCGAAGGATACCGCGACAGGAATCTACAAGAATTTGGCCGGCATGGACCTCCAGGCCCTTACGATATCGGCCGGCTTCAAACTCACGTTCTGATTCCTGGAACCGGTGCGGCAACTTCGGGTTTGTGGTCAGTTAAGAGGCGAACTGCTCTCACGGGATAGCCAATCCGGCCACGTAGACGAGGCGACTATACAATGATCGGAATGGCTTTGTCCTCGCTGTTGTCAAAGCAGCGGCCTCGGGCGTCAATGAGCGCACCGCCCGCAAGTAGCTGACCCGCTTCAGGCTGTCGCAGTTGGCGGAGCGAGGACAAGAGACAGATGACTCGACAGTCGAAGTACGACGTACCATCACCGACGGCTGCCGGTTCTCGGCGTCCTGTCGCGCGAGACCACGGGACGAGTGCGTAGTCTGCCGCTTCGGCGTCTCAGGCCCTCTCGGCAATGCGTCCTCCACATGACACACGTTTGGTGGTGGCGTGGGCGCAGCCATGTTCGATCTTGATCCAGCGGTTTCGATGCGGCGATACTCATCAGGCCACGCTGCTAGCATCGCCGCTTAGCCATGTTGGCGCGGCGCGGCCGGATAGGCCTTCGCGCACGCAATTTTCCTTCTATTGCGCCGTCTGTCTCAGAGTACCCGTGGCAATTCGCGGGTCGGCGGCATTGACGCGAACCGGGTTGTCCTGCGTGACATAGTCTTCCAGCGCGTCAGGGAGCAGTGTCGCTTGCCACCGTTCAGTTATCTGCACGGCAACGACCGTCGCGAGGTCGAGAGCAGCCGTAGTGCCTTTGACGCAGCGTATTTGGGTATGGTCCCGTTCCGTGCTCAACAGATCGCATAATGTATCAACGGCAACAGCATGACGTGTTCGGCGGGCCCGCGGTTCGATTCCGCTCAAGACCACAGGTTCAAATCCTACCCTCGCAACCAATTTCAACATAACTCGACCGCCATCCGTGTCTAACCGACGGGATATTTTTTTAAGCCGGCAAGTCGCCTGCCGTCACCGTGCCTGTAAGTCCCAAAAGTGCCGTTTGTTGGTCTCGTAGATGTTGGAAACAGCCGAAAGTACGTTGTACGGCTTCGTCCCCATTAGGTCGGAGCCTGCAATAATAGAATTATGTATAATTCTCCGCCTGGTTGCGAATGTATACGCGCAATACATATAGATACTGGAAACCTATCGATAGTCAGGCGTGGCCTGAAGCATCATATGCAGTGAGGAACTCTAACGCCCGGCCCGGCTCGGGCCGAAAAAAATCCACTGGTCTACGATCTCGATTGGGACGAGGACGAACGTCTCGAGGAGTGGCGCGGCGTGCTCGCCCTGATTGGCGACCTGCCGCCAGTGCTGCAGGCGATCGTTGCGCTCGATGCCTGGAACGAGCTCTCCGTGCTGCAACACGCGCCTTGGCTCGGCCGGCTGCTGGCGGCGTCGTTCCTGCGCCAGGCCGGCATCACCACCGCGGCGCATCTCACCACCATCAATTTCGGCCTGAAATGCATTCCCGTCGATCGGCGTCGGCATCGCGATCGCGAGATGCGGTTGCTCGCGATCGCTCAGGGACTGAGCGCGGCTGCCGAGATCGGGCTGAAGAAACATGACCGGTTGGCACTGGCGCGACAGATGATGGAACGGAAGCTCATTGGACGGCGCACCTCGTCAAAATTGCCGGAACTGATCGAGCTGGTCATGACGAAACCGCTCGTTTCGGCCGGGATGGTCGTGAAGACGCTCGAGGTGACGCCGCAGGCGGCGCGGCGAATTGTTTTGGAGCTGGAGCTCAGAGAGATGACGGGGCGGGGGAGGTTCCGGGCATGGGGAATAATCTGACAGCGCGTGTTTTAAAGCGCTTTCGCCTCTGGCGTTCGCTTCCGCGGAAAGCGACCCGAGCCCGTCATGAGAGCTTCACAGCACAAACTTGGAATCCGTAGGCGAAGTTTGAAGACGAGCTAAGCAAACGAGAGTTCTCAGTCGGTCCGATTTTCCAAGCCCAGTTGCACCGTTGATGCCGTAGTCCTACTGAAAAGCATGAGCCGAGATTTGATAGTCGCGAGGCGAGGCTATGAAAGAGATTGAAGTTTTTCGGGACCTGTCTGTGCATGGTGATCGTGAGCAACGCGGGGCACTACGAAATGCGCTCATCGAGGGTGCTGTGGCACCATGGTCGGTTGACCTGGAGCGCTCGGAGGAGATGCGGCTCGCAGGCCTCACTGACGAGGACGTGCTTTTATTCACGTGTGAGCAGAACGCCCACCATCCCGAAGCCGGTCTCACATTCTGGGGGACAGCGGATGGCTACTACGTTCCGAATATTACGCCGCTCAATGTCGGACGCTTGAGTTTCGCACAGTACAATGCGGTTCTTGACGAGTTTCTGCACAATCTCTTGGAGCCAATTGCCGCTCGACACGGCTTCAGCATCAAAACGACTAAAGAAGAGCAGGGGTTAGACGATTGGGTGAACGTGGAGGTCGCATCGGCTCTGCGGCGTTTCTCTGCAGCAGCCAACAAATCAACGGGTGCGGGTCATCCGTCCGATCAACGGCGTTGGTATGCCTTTATCGTGGCCTCGCATTCGCACCGGCGTAAGCTCGATCCGGACCAATTATCCCGGTGGCTGTCTGAAGTGGACGGCTGGGACGAGGACACCGCGCACAGGTTGGCTGGAGACTTTGAGAACGCTCTTTCGCTTTTGCGTTTCTATGACGGCGAGCGATAGCTCCTCATGGGTGCTGCGGTTCGACGTTCGCCGAACATACCGATCCTCTTCATGGACACTTGCTCCATTCTGGATGTAATGCGCGATCCGACGCGCGAGGCGATGCGAAGGCATGACCGAGAAGCGGCCTTGCAGGTTATTGAAGCTGCCGAGACCGGCAACCTTGAGATCATTTTGGCCGCGCAGGTCATCGTCGAGTTCGATGGTCATGACGAAGCAGTCCAGTCGGAAGCAACCAACGCACTACAAAGGTTGATCGCACAGATCGATCAGGCCAACGCGCTCTCTGGCGTCTACGGGCGGCACAAGGCTGTCGATCTGTCGCACCTTGCGGACATGACACAACGGTCGCGCGCCATTGTCGAGCGGCTGTTGAGTATCGGCAGTGTTATTGATGCCCATCCTGAAATTGCCTCGCGAGCATTTGCGCGAAGTAACATCGCGCGAGCGCCCGCGCGACGTGGGAAGGAGTCGACAAAGGATTGCTTTGTCTTTGAGTCCTATCTGCAGATCGGACGAGATCTCCGCGGCGCTGGTCACAAGGGTGCCGTTGTCTTTGTGTCTTCCAACACGCAGGAGTATCAAACAGAAAGCCGTTTAGTGAAGCCGGAGATTATCGAAGATTTGGACACGATAACAGCAAGCTATGCGCCAAATATGAGCGCCGCGCGACGGTTCCTGGGGTTGTAGAGCTAATCTGGGAGCATACGGGCAGTCCCAGCACAGGGGTGCTTTGCGCCGCTTCGGCGAATATTGTCGCGCATGTTGCTACTCATAGTTCGCGAGAGGCGAAAGACCCAGCGCGTAGAGCAGTTCCTTCGGTGCCACGTAGTTGATGCCCGTCACGCCGCCGGAGCGCGTGAAGCGGTCGATGAGGTGAAAAGCCTCGTCATGGTCCGCATCGACCGTCTCAGGTTGCCAAAGTTTCTGGTAGATGTAGCGTGACACGAAGCCAGCGATGACGTCCGCGGCTTGTATGCCCAGCGAATCCTTGGAGTTTTGAAACGCCAGGCTCGGCGAAAACTGGAAATTGTAGTCGGCCGTGCGCAGTTTCACCCGCGAAAGGTCATCGCGCAGGCTCTCTGCAAGCGCTTTGTTTGCCTCGATGATCTCGTCGAAATGGACCTGTTCGTCGTGAATGAAGGTCACATTTCCCATGTTTCCCCCGACGTGACGATTGATGCGACCATATATAGTCGTGAACGACGAGATATTGGGCAAGAGCCAGATTCTCGCGTCCCGCTTGCTAAGATCGGGGATAGGGAGAACATTCCTGACAGCTTCGTAGGGATGCAGCTTCTCGAAGATCTTCAGGCTGGCTCGACTCGAGCGTTCGATTCCGTCTGCAATATCGCGATCCCGCTGGGAGCGATGGCTCCACCATATCAAGCGCTGGAAGACTTTGCGACAATCCGGACGGTTTTGGGATTGGCAAGCTTTCGCATAAAGCGGGCCGAGATCATCTGGTGCGTAAAGAGCGATATAATCCGCCATCGTATTTTTAACGAAGTGCGCGCCGCGTGATGGCTCGGTCCCTGAGAGATGCAAGGTGACAAGCCGCTCGACGATAGTTGCCATCACCAGGTAGTGCTTGTCGACAAGTTCGATAAAAACAGGCCATTCTCGCGAGTGCAGAAACCGAGCGATATCAGACACAAACTTCGGCTTAGCTTTCGTTCGTGTCGATTTCAGCTCCGTTCCCTGTAGCCTGTGGAGAGACTTCAGCCGTTCGACTTCATAGTCGAGCGCATCGATGTCATCGATACCGATGCAGGCCAGGGAAAACATCCGTTGGCCACCGAAAGAAGGGTATGCTCCGACCTTGCAGAGATCCCCGGTGTTGCCGCTTTCATCAAAGTAGAAGTTCCCAGTCACCGGTCGAACGATCTGTTTGTGTGTCCAGCCGGCGAGCATCTGACGACGATCGCGGAAATATTGTCCTCCCCGCCAGCGCGCAGGGAACTGTCGACAAGCGTCATCGCATCTGCCGGGCCCGATCGGCCTATGCTCGCGATTTCTTCCGAAGACACGAAATCTGTCACGCCATCAGAGCAGAGGATCATGGACCAGTCTCCCGTCGGCAGGCCGGTACGGTGGACGTGAGGGATAACCCGCGTTCGAGTTGAGATCCCGCCAAGGGCCTGAGTGATCGCCCCCGTTCGCCGCGGCGCGGTCGATGGATGAGGCGGAACATCGTCATGGGTGATTTGACGCAGGCCGCTTTCGTCGATCAGGTAGCCGCGACTGTCACCGACATTGATAAACGTCAGCGATCGTGCAGTTACGATCGCAATGACGATTGTCGTCCCCATCCCCATCAGGGCTGGTGTCTCCAACATCTGGTGATGCAGTCCGCGGCTGATTGAATTGAGCAGCTCCGACACCGAGGCATCGTCACCGAAGTCTACCTCCTCGAGCTTGGCCAAAATCTGCGTTACGGCATAACGGCTCGCGACCTCGCCGGCCTTATGTCCACCCAAACCGTCAGCGATTGCGAGGACGACAGCGTCCGACGCTACCACCAAATCTGTGGTCAGCTGATCGAAATCGCCCCCTCCGATGCGATGATCGACAAGAAAGCTGTCTTCATTGCCATTTCGGGCGTAGCCCCTATGGGTCGCGGCGGAGATGGACAGTTTTGCGATATCAGACGACAAGCGGCACTCCACTACCCAGCTTTTGACGCACAAGGTCTACAATATCGGGATCGCTCGTCACATAGGCTGTCTGGACGCGAAAGTGGGGTCGACGGTCCACTGGTTTTACGATTGAGCCCGCCGCAATGATCGCAAGCCTGCGGTCTCTCACAACGACGGATAGTCCGTGAAGCTCCGATCCTCGCTCCGCCAGCGTCATCCGACGGTTGAGGTTCGCAAGCGACCAGAGTTCTACGCCTGGCTCGAACGTTCCCTTCTCGCCGATCGGCATCGGATCTATCGGGTCATTCGTTCTAATTTCAACAACCGCGCGCTCGGCCACTTTTCCGAGCTGGCCGACGACTTGTCTGGTCATGCCCTCCTGTTCGACCGCGTCAATGCTGAAAATCAACTCGCTCTCGGTATGCTCGAGCGCGTCTCGAAGCAGGGTCGCTAGCTCGGAGGGACTAACTGAGCGGAGCGGTAATCCGTCAAGCTGCGCCCTCGAGGCGGCAATCTGCCGATCAAGATCTTCCACCGTCTGAAGGTGGTGGGCCTTGAGCTTGTCGCGGCTGCGACGCTTCCGTTCATGCATCTCGACCAGCTCGGTTCTCTCTCTGCCGAGCTCTCTCATCCTCCACTGAACAGCCTCTGCCTGATCATCGGCGACCTTCGACCAAGCGCTGGCCCCGAGAAACGCCCTGATGCGACTGGTGTCCTCTGACCAGCTTCCCTTGATAAACCCTGCCTTTTTCAATCCACCGGTTCTGGAAAACTCGATTTCATGACGCTCACTCAACTTGTCATCGACAATAACTCCCAGTTCCATCTCGCCGGAGAGGCGATTGCGGAAGAGGAGACCTGTGGCCGGCCGGAACATCATCTGGTGACGTAAAATGCGTCGTAAGCCCAGGATTTGCTTTTGGAATTCCTTCCCCCCAATCCTTCGAACCACCTGGCCAAGCGTATTGATGGACAGCGCCTGCAAACTGGGAGGATCTAAAGATGCCGCGGGTAGAAGTAAGGTTCCATCCTGCCGCGCTTCTTTCGCACTCTCGACCTGCGCATCGGTGAGCTTGACGGGGGATTGGAAAAGAAGGTCATAGTCGAATACCAGGGTCTCATCCTGCGGCCTGCTCTGCCCGCTCTCCAGCCGTTCCTTTCCCAGATCGGTCAGGCGATATCTGATTTTTGTCAGCGGATCGGTTGTTTCGGAGACGAGCTGCTCGAACAGAAGCCGTGTCAGGCTTTCCTCGACGTGTCTGGCTGCCAAACCCAGCATCGCTGCGATTTCGATTGCTGCCGCATCCTCGATCATGAGCGACTTCAAGATGAATTCCTGGATGGTCGGTAGGTTTTGCCGGCGGAGCGTTATCGCTTCCACGGTAAGACGGAAGACGGGAAGCCCGCATTTCTTCACATCGATCAAGTCGAAGCCCGGACGGAGACCAAATTCACGAACTACGCGTTGAGTGGAAATCATTGCAGCGGCCCCAGATGGCACTTGCCGGAATGAGCCTCCACCCAGTCGATCACTTTCCGAAAGGGATTCGGTGCTTTGGCGGTCTGGCAGAACAAATGATCGCCGACGATGATCAGGGCGGATTTGGCGCGCGACAATGCCACGTTCAGCCGCGGCTTTTCCCGAAGGAAGCCGAACTGTTTCCGGAGATTTGATCGCACGACAGAATAAATGCAGACGTCCGCCTGCTTACCTTGGAAGGCGTCGACAGTATTGCAGACGATGCTCAGGTTCGGCCAATCTGCACTATTCTTCCTCGTCATCAGGTTCAGCCGGCCGACCTGACGGGAATAGCCGGCGATGACGGCGACGGTGATCTTGGCACCGCTTTGCTCCGTGGTGGCCTGGAGGTCGTCAAGGATCCGCTTGATCCACTGGGCTTCAAGCGCGTTATCGAACGTGCTCGCATGACGCTGCTCTTCGCGCCTCTTTTCTCCAGACGTCGTGTACCAGGTCACGGGTGCTGGTAGCTTCGCAGAAAAATCCAGTCCATGCGATTCAATCGGGCTCTTGAGCTTGCCTTCATAAAAGCAGTGGCTGACGAGCTCACCGATTGGCGCAACCATCCGATGCTGAACGCGCATCTCCGCTCGGCTTGCCGCTGGCAAAGCCGTCGGCCCCTTCAAGAAGCGATCCAAGATCGTCGGACGTATATCCTCTTCCTCGTCAAACTGTTCAAGCAACTCGTCTCCGAAATCTTCGAAGAACGGCGGCAGTTGCTCCGGATCGCC
This sequence comes from Sinorhizobium chiapasense, assembly GCF_036488675.1. NCBI lineage: Bacteria > Pseudomonadati > Pseudomonadota > Alphaproteobacteria > Hyphomicrobiales > Rhizobiaceae > Sinorhizobium > Sinorhizobium chiapasense. The sequence goes on along the minus strand of NZ_CP133151.1, from coordinate 395,680 downwards.
CACGACGATCCACCTCTTGCTCTTCGACATCGGGATAAGAATCTCGGTAGCAGTCGCCTTGGATGCCTCGTCGACGATGCACAGGTCGAACTGGACATCTTCGATACCCCGAACGCCGGCGACACCGACACAAGTTCCTGCGATCACACGAGCATCATTTACTACAGCCGCGTTGAAATCGCCTGTTCTTCCGACCTTCAGCAGCCATCCCTCCAAAAGTTTGAGCCGGTCCTTGCACGACACTATTGCCGGCGACCCCTGGAGGTAGAGGTCCTGCCATTCTCTAAGCTCCTCGGGATCGCGGATGTCTGCGATACCCGGACCCATATCAACCGAGGATCGAAGTTGTTCACGGACAGCTCGTTCTTCGGTGCGCAACGCTCGCCTAGTGTTTTTAAGAAGCGTGATCTCATCGCCCAGAACGACGGTTTTTTCTTCGAGCTCATGATCGATTTCGTCACGACGATGACGCCCTTCAGAAACCTCCTCGGCCGAATCTATTAGGCGCTCCGCGTCTTCAAGCAGAAGGTCCACCTCCTGGCGCCGCTCGATCGTCTGTACGAGCCTTTCGACGAGCATGCCGAGCTGGACTAGGTCACGGTCGACGCCTTGGGCAACAGCCCATTCGGTCAGGTTCTGCTGCGCTTTGCCTCTTACCTGCTCCGCCCAGGAGTTCACCTTTTCTTCAAGCAGGAGACGCTTGGAAAAATCGCTAATCCGCTCGTCATCGGGCCGTCCAATCCGGACAATCTCCTCGCCGTCGCCAACCAATCTGGCGATACGTTCAATGGCCTCATCGAGTGCCGTGTGAGTTTGCGAGGAAAGCAAAATTCGCTTTCCCGGATGCATATCCAACCATCGAACTACGATTTCGGAAATGAGATCTGTCTTGCCGGTGCCTGGTGGGCCAGCGATCGCAAGCACCTCGGTCGTGCCGAGCGCCTGTTTCAAAACAGCAAGCTTTTCTCCCTCGAGCTTTGACGCTGAGAAATGCTTCTGATCGACAATGTTCGGCGGTTTGGCTTGCGACGGATCAAGCAGGATGGCCTTCAGCCGTTCATTCGCCGCGCGACCATACATGATCCCGTCCACAGCATTGTTCTGATTTGCTAGCGACCGCTCCGCTGCCACCGTGTTTAGAAGCAGTTCGCCGCGGCGTGGGATGAGATCAGGTATGCCACTCTGAACCTCAAAAACGACCTGATCCAAGACTACTTTTTGCACAGTGCCGAAGACATGACGCCCGGCGACCCGAACGAGGCGCTCCTCTCCGACGCTGTCGGCGGACGCCGCGCTATCGAGGATGAAGGTGACCTTGTTTCCGTCGATTTTTCGGCTGGTGAAATGCATTACCGCCGATCGCTCGATCTCGAAGCGGACGCGATCCCGCAGGTATCCTTTCCAGGCTTTGAAGATCCTTTCGCTTCGTGCCGCCTGCCGTTCCTGACTTCGGCGGTCCTCGTGATCGGAAACGCGCTGCCAGATCTCCGCCAATATACTGGCCGCGACAAGCGTATCCATCGCAGGTGTGAATGAAAATTGAAGCGGAAGACGTAAGGTGTGCTCGCGCTTCGAAGCAGCGGCGGCGACGTCCAGCTCGCGGCATTCATAGATCTCGATCGTGTCCTTGTCCCGCCCGACGATGCGCCCGCGAAAACGCCATGACGATCCGAATATGTCGATGCTGGCCTTGGATGGGTCCTGGTCACCGTGTCGATGCAATGCCAGCCCATGAACGTCGTGGAGCTCTTCGAGGATAAAGTTCCGAACGGCGGCACCATCGTCAAACAACGTCTCTTCAGCCAACCGCTCTTCCGCCATCGGCGTCAGATCCAGGAAGCACGGATATTTATAGCCAATATCCTCGGCTCGGCGTGCTTCCACAGCCTCGATCTCGAGTCTCAGCTGCTTTGCATCTAGTGGTCGTTTTCGCCGATCCTCTGAAAGGGCTCTTTCAAGAACGTCTCTGATGCCGTCGGGAACCGCTGCCTCGTGCAGCGCGACACCCAGATCGGCGTCACCTTCGATTATTCGTCCGACGAGGCAATACACTGCAACCGCCGCGAAGCCGAAACAGTCACGCCCATAGGTATGAACGCCATCATCGGCCTCAAGAGGAGAGAAACCGGGTGTCCGTGCATCAACGAATGTCTTGCCGGCGACCGGCATCCAGGGATCGCGACCGAACACTTTCGATATCCCGTAATCCGTGATCTTCGGCACCTCCTTGTCCGTCATCATGATATTGCGGGGGTTCAGATCGCGATGGGCGATCTGATGTCGTGTCTGTGCAAATTCAAGCGCGTCCAGAACCGGTTTGCCAATGGTGGTGTAGAACCTGTTCCAGGGGATGGCACCTTTCCTGAGAACATAGGCCTCGATCGTCTCCTCTAGCCACTCAAGAGCGAGGTACCACCGACCTTCAGCATCCTGCTCGACTTTAACGAGAGAAACGATGTTTGGGTGTTCGAGCTTCTCGAGTGCATCCGCTTCTCGCTGAAAGGACGTCTTCTGGCGCTCCGCATCACCTTGGAGGAGCATGCGTTTGATCGCTACGTGCTTCCCGTTCGTAACATCGTACGATTTCTGGATGGATCCCATCCCGCCTTCACGCCGTTCATCTGCCAACACAAAGCGATTGCTCAGTATTATCGGGGCGGAAATCAATTCTGCGGTCACTGACTTGTCCGAAGAGCTCAATAGATAGCGTACATTCGTGATGCGACCACAAGTTTCAATTTTTGAAAAGAATTAATGCAGAGAATACGAGTGCTTTCCCCAGTTTGATCTTGGGAGCGGTCGGTGAAAGATGAGACCGGTCTATTTGCTGGAATTTGCGGCATGCGCCGGGGCAGGGTCAATCAAGGTCAGTGCCGTGCTTTACGAGCAGAGGCCATCAATCAGCCTCTACCTGCCCCACAAATCAGCTTGGCCGGATGTTCCGCTGAAGGGCGGGTTTCTGAGCGCGGCCGCCAGGCTCGCTTCGGTCGCGCCTATCCTGCGGGCGCGCCGTTGTCCGGAGTGACCGGATGGTCCGCGATGGCCTGGCTGGCGATGGACGCGACCGTGCCGTTCATCGGAGCTGCGACGTCGTCATCGTCAGCGTCGCCTATGGACCTGGGAATAGCCCGCGACAGGCGAAGCCGTGCAAAGCCCTGAAACCTCTCAACCTCTTCCTCCAGAAGTGCCACCACCTGCCTAGCCCACGGCCGCTCGTGCCGGAGCTCTTCCGAATGAAACGAGGACTTGTAGCGCTCGTTGATCGCACTGCCGATCCAATACCATCCTGACTTCGGGGCCATTGGCCAGGCCGAGACAAAGGTTTCCGGCTCTATCGTTTCGAGGATCGCGACATGGGCGTAGGGATTTTTACGGGTATAGGTCGATACCACCATCTCGAAGAATTTTTCGCCGTCGGCCAGTGCCGCGAGAATATCTGGTTCCTTTTCCCTTAGCGCTCGCGACAAAGCGCCTTCACGGGTGGACTTGAGATGGTTCACGATCTGGTTGAAATGTCCTTTCATCTGCTCGGAGACCCAGTACCCAATGCCGTCATAAGACGAGTAGCGCTCGTGCCGCCATTCGTGTTGGAGCGGGCGAGGGGGGATTCGGCCCAGCTCGTCCATCCTGTTGATATAGGCCTTTGCCTCTGCGACAGCTTCATCGGGTGACAGTCCGGAAATGCCCTAAAAACGTTCAGCCTATAAATTGATAAGCCGCACAGAGAATCAGCCTATGGGCTGATGTAAGCTCTTTGAAAATCAACCTGTAGCTTGTGCATCGAACTACGCAACGTGAAGTTCAGAATAGCGGCGGCAATCTGCGGGTCCGCGGCGTCCCGGCTCGGGTGTTCAGTCTCTCGGCGCTCCCTTTCACGTGATTGGAAAATCTTCCTCGGCCTCTGCACGCATTGGCGTCGCCGCTCTTCCTTGGAAGCATATGAGTTTTATCATCTATAACGCGAATGGATTCCATCCATACAATCGATTTTACCGATCTCGCGTAATGCTGCATTGACGAAGCTTGGGCACTGAGGCCCGTCCGCGCGACCAGACCTTATAGTCGCGTATGATTCCGGCGCTGGATGCCGCGGATTGTAATCCGCTCCGTCCTCAATCAGGTCCTCCGGCCATGACCGGTCGGAGGAGGCGAACCAGACACGATTTTAGAGAAGCCGCAGGAGTAAGATGGCGAAGCTCACCGTTGTCATTGCGCACTACCAGAATGTACTCAAATCCGACGACGTCTGCACGTCGGATGATTCCATGAAAGCCGATCGAGGCGTAAAGCGCTTCGGCGGTGGTTGTCATTTGACCTCGACTACGGGCGGCGGCGCTTTTTCCCATCATCTCAGTGTGGCGGACCTTGAGGAGAGTGAGAAGGTCACGCGAAGGTTGAAGCACTGGTGGCCTACCCCAGCTCAACTCCCCCTTGGAAGGGGAATCCCGAAATCGCGCTTGCGCTTGGCCAACGTGAGCCGGCGCAATTCTCGACGTCACTTGCATGGTCTAAGTCAATATGCCGCCTCACGCGAGGCGATTGATCAGATCGGCGATTCCACCGGCGCCTGGCGAGTAGGTAGCGGCCATCAACCAAAATTAAAGCCGCCCTGCAGCCGGCTTTAACCTGCCCATTTCTTCCATGCAGTCAGCTCGGTCGTGCCCATGACCCTCCATTACCTTTGCTTAAAGCGGAATCCTTGTTGAAGCAGGTATGCGCGATGAAGATAAGCCTCTGCCTGATGTCTCGGGGCTCGTACTGCACAAGCCTTGCCACCCTTTCTCGCCACGTCGCCACGGATAGATGAAGACATGCGGTTCAAAGGCCTTGATCTAAATCTCCTCGTCGCGCTCGACGCCCTAATGACAGAGCGTAACCTCACGGCGGCGGCACGCACCATCAACCTGAGCCAGCCAGCGATGAGCGCGGCCGTCGCCAGGTTGCGCACCTATTTCCACGACGACCTCTTTACCATGATTGGCCGCGAATTAGTTCCAACCCCGCGCGCGGAACGACTTGCGCCGGCAGTCCGCGAGGCTCTGCTACACATCCAAATCTCCATCATTTCCTGGGACCCGTTTTGCCCGGCTCAATCGGATCGTCGTTTCAGGATCATCCTTTCGGATTACGCCGCACTCGTCTTTTTCGAAAAGGTCGTGGAGCGCGCTGCGCGGGAGGCTCCCGCCGTCAGCTTCGAATTGCTGCCTCTTGCGGACAACTACGATGACTGCCTGCGGCGCGGTGACGCCGATTTTTTGATTTTTCCGGAATTGTTCATGTCACGCACGCATCCCAGAGCGAGGCTGTTCGACGAGACACTCGTGTGCGTAGGCTGCCGCTCGAACAAGCAGTTATCAGAGCGACTTACACTCGAGGAATACATGTCGATGGGGCACGTTGCGGTCAAATTCGGGAATACCCGAACGCCTTCCATCGAGGAATGGTATCTGCTCGAGCACGGCTTCAAGAGACATATTGAGGTCGTCGTACAGGGATTCAGCATGATTCCATCCATGCTGTCAGGCACCGACCGTATAGCGACCATGCCTTTACGGCTGGTGAAGTATTTCGCAAAAACAATACCCCTGCGGATCGTCGAACTTCCGCTGCCACTCCCCACGTTCACCCAAGCCGTCCAATGGCCTGCCCTTCATAATGGCGATCAGGCAAGCCTCTGGATGCGCGAGGTGTTATTTCAGGAGGCGTCCCGTATAATTTCTCCACGACGGGCCAAGGGACGTCCCAGGCGTTCCTGAATTTTACGCGCGTCTCGCACCTAGTCATCGCATAACAGTCTGTTGGGACACAGATGCTCACGGCAAGTGCGCCTGCGACGTCGCCCGACGCGTGGGACTGCTCGACTCTCAATCGATCTTGCGATTGGCAGTAGGTAGTCGGATCGACCGAGACTGAACGATCCTTGCCCCATTTGCTGCCCTGCCTCATCCGGTAAGCCGAGCCACCGCTTCTGCGATCGGCATGTCGATGAGCGTGATCGCGTTTGCTGCAAGGAAACGGCGTTCGTTTTTGGTCAGCGTTGCCGCATCGATCACCGCAATTCGTGGGCCGTTGGAGCGCTTCATGATCTGTCGGGCGTAGGTACGCAGCATCTGGTCGTTGAAGCGGCAGCCGACGAAGAACAGGCCCCGGTTGGTGCGCCGGTCCTGCACCACCTCAGGGATTGGCGTCTGGATATCGATCTCGGTCAGGACTTCGACATAATCGGAATCTGAGATGAGGAAGTTTGCGGCCGGCCTAACGCTGCCGTGAGGCGTATAGAGAACCGTTTTTGCCGCTCGTCCGAGTTCGAGTTCCCTCCCTGAAAGATCGTAGGATTTTGTCCAAATGTCGCCGAATTCGTTCGCGCGCGTGACGCCTTGTATCTCAACCACGTCTGTTCGACCGGTCTCCGCAAGGGCCGCGCGCATCGTCCCATCGTACCAGCTATCGATGATGAGGGAGAGCGGTAGGGTTGCGAACCAGGCGTGGAGCACGGTCGGTGCCACCGACGCTGCGAAGATCTCTGACATCCAGGTTTGAAGCGTACGGCGATGCCGGCGCTGTTCTATGAATTGCGCGACCGACCACATGTTGGTGCGTATCCTGGAAGGAGCTGTGGCCCGCAAGTTAAGTGCCGCGGCGACGGCTTCCGGTGTGTGCGGTATAGTCGGTTGCGCGGAGCTGAGCCGCAGGAGACCCGGACCGAGATAGGGGACGATCCCATCGGTGGCGAGCACTTCCTTCAACAGGTCAAGTCGCCTTTCGGCATCAAAGTTCCGAAAAATCACGAGACGGTCCGAGGTCAGGATCGTGTTCATGCTGTTTTCTCTCGCCGCTTGACTGCTATCCGCAGCATCAGTCCTTGTCGAAAATCCTCTTAGCCTCGACGGTGATCGGAAGAGGCGTATCCCGGGGCAGGTCGGGCAGGGCGATGCGCCAGCCGTTCTTGAGCGTTACAGCTCCACCCCATAGATCTTCCTTCTCGACCTTGATAATTGGCTCTTCGAGATCCTTCTTCGGAACATAGGCCGACAAGCCGGCGCTGGTTCTGCGGATCATTACCTTCATTTGGCTATCCCTTCATTGAGGACAGTGACAGTTTTCTGGAGGCTCGTCAGTTCACGCGCGCGCATGCCGACAACGGTGCCGCGATCGACCCACTCGACGGCATAGACGTAGAACTGCTGGAGAAAGGTACCAATGTCGCGCACATAACCCTCGTCGCCCTTCCGCACCAGGTTTTCGCCGATATTTTTGCCGGGATAGGTGCCGTCATTCTTGATGTGGCGTGTGGCACGGACCCGCTCACCCGGCATGAATCGGGGCGGCTTGCGGATTTCCACTTCCTGTTCGCGTTGAAGGCCCATGGCGGTTCCTCCATTCCTCGGCTGCATGAAGTCGAAAGGAACCCGACGGCCCTCCGGAGGACACCGTGGCCAGTCGGTAAATCGCCTGGAGGTCAGGCAGGAATGCAGGTCTTTGGCACTGGACATACGGAGGCACATTGCTGCAATTCGAATTCTCCCTTGCATTCGGTGCACTTTTCCGGATCGATCACGTAGGCCTCTCCCTTGAATTTGATCGCGCCGGAGGGACATTCGAATTCACAGGCACCGCATTGGGTGCATTGGGATGCGATGATCCGGAAGGCCATTTTCAGCTCCTGGTTTTGTTGGAATGACGGGCGGTCAGGCCGTAGCCGCCAGTGGCTCGAGCCCAAATTCGGCGGCGTAAAGTGCGCTGATGGCCGTCTCGATGTAGTCATAGCCATAATCGTCCGTTACTCGGACTCCGGCCTTCGTGAGCTGATCCTTAGGGCAATCTCCGATTTTGGCGCACAACAGGATATCGATACCATCGAGCGCAGCGATGACGTCATCTAGGGTGGACTCCTCGCCCCAGCCGCCGCGGCAATACTGCTCGACCTTGCGATGCCCGACGAGGTTGATCCCGATGGCCGAGGCTTCATAAACCTGGAATTCCTTCGCATGGCCGAAATGTTCGTTGATGCGGCCGCCGCCTTTGGTGGCTACGGCGACGAGGAGTAACCCACTGGAGCCTGCCGTCTTGACCATCCCGATTGCCTCGCTCTTGGCCGCCACGTGATCACCTCGCTCGCGCGCGACCACCTCCCGATAGGTCTCGCGCTTGCTGGCGTCGTAGCTCACCTCGCCGGGAATCCGGTCCAGGGTAAATTCCTGGCCACGGTCCTCGCCCAGAAGGCCGACCGCATCGGCCCGGCACTGCCGGCAATGGCGCATCAGCCTGGCGCCGCCATCGAGACGATCTTGAAGCGTCTTCAGTTCGACCGCCCGCGGGCCGCGCTGCCCGGTCAGGCCGTAATGGGTGCCATGCTCCGGGTCGGAAATCAGCGGCATCACGTTGTGCAGGAACGCGCCGCGCTCCTTGACCCATTTGTTCACCTCGATCAGGTGCTCGTCGTTTACCCCGGGGATCATCACCGAATTGATCTTGGTGAGGATGCCGCGCGCGGTCAGCATTTCCAGACCCAACATCTGTCGCTCGTGCAGGATTTTGGCGGCTTCGAGTCCAGTGAAGCGGCGATGGTCATGAAAAATCCAGGGATATATCTTCGCACCGATCTCCGGATCGACCATGTTGATGGTGATCGTCACGTGATCAACGTTCATGTCAGCAAGCTCGTCGACATGGTCGGGCAGCGCTAGACCGTTCGTCGAAAGGCACAGCTTGATGTCGGGGATTTCGCTCGCGACTCGTTCAAATGTCGCCTTTGTCTTCTTCCAGTCATAGCAGGCATCGCCCGGTCCGGCGATGCCGAGTACGGAAAGCTGCGGGACTTCATTGGCGACCGCAATGACCTTTCGCAGCGCCTGGTCCGGCGTGAGCCTTTCCGAGACGACCCCGGGCCGGCTTTCATTGGCGCAGTCATATTTACGATTGCAGTAGTTACACTGGATATTGCAGGCTGGGGCGACCGCGACGTGCATGCGTGCGAAATAGTGGTGCGCTTCTTCTGAATAGCAGGGATGGTCCTTGATCTTCTCCCAGGTATCAGGGTCCACGTCGTCCGGCTTTGCGGGCGAACCGCAGGATGAGGAAGCGCAAGCACCGGACTTCGCGGTCGCCAGCAACTGATTCATTGTTGTCTTGCTGGTCAGGCTTTTAAGCGAAATCATCGGTGAGGACATTGAAGGCTCCGTTGCTCATAACGTCGCGGTACAAAACGCAAGAGCCATGCCAACGAAAAGCGCTATTCCCTTCAATCGGTTAGCTTTTCTTGTCCGATTCCCTCCATTTCCTAGCCGACATGGTTTTGTGAGGTTTCCGACTGTGGACAGGCAAGGGTTCGAAAGGCGCCGCGTCTCAAGCACACGAGGGGAGGCGGGGCAAGTTTGGCCTGACGGTTGACGTCACCAGCAGGCTAGAACTTCTTTATCTCGATTTGATGCCGGCGCAGAGCATAACCGACCTGACGCGGGGTGAGGCCGAGGACGCGAGCCGCCTTGGCCTGAACCCAGCCGGACTTCTCCATCGCGTCGATCAGTCGCTCGCGCTCGGTCAGACGCGCACCCATTGCGGGGCAAGCAGGATCGTTCGGGTCGCAGGCGTTGGAGCACGACGCCTCGCTCTCCGAGCCGCCGACACGCCTGACTGTGAGCGGCGATCCAGCCGGCATTCCCCTGGCGAGGTCATCGGTGGCATTGCCGCCGTTTGAACCGTCGGCTCCTTTCCACAGTAGCGAAGAGAGGCACTGGCTGTTCTGGCAGGCGAAATCCGACTGAACGATCGTCGTGGATTGCGCGAGTGTTGCCGTCCTTCGCACGCAATTTTCAAGCTCACGGACGTTCCCAGGGAAACGGCATTGCGAGACCAGTTGGAGCGCCGACGGCGCGAAAGCGAGTTCGCGGCCGTTCTCCTTGTTGAATCGTTTGAGGAAAGCCTTTGCAAGGCGCGAAATATCGCCGGGTCGCTCTCTGAGCGGCGGCAAGACAATTGGGACCACATTGATGCGGTAATAAAGATCAGCCCTGAACTCTCCATTGACGACAGCTGTCTCGAGGTCCCTGTTGGTGGCGCATATGAGCCGCACGTCGACCCTTAGCGTTCTGGTGCCGCCAACCCGCTCCAGTTCACCTTCCTGCAAGACGCGCAACAGCTTGGCCTGAAATGCAGGCGAGATCTCGCCGATTTCATCAAGCAACAGGGTTCCGCCATTGGCCAGTTCGAAACGACCCGCGCGCTGCGAGATAGCCCCGGTGAAGGCACCCTTTTCATGCCCAAACAGCTCTGATTCCAGAACGCCTTCAGGCAATGCGGCGCAGTTCAACCTTACGAAAGGTTTCTTCCTCCGAGGTGAAAGCTCATGGATGGCCTGTGCGAAGAATTCCTTGCCGGTGCCGCTTTCGCCCCGCAGAAGGACGGTGGTATTGGTTGGGGCCACGGCCGAGACGGTTTCGAGCACCTGCTTGACTGCGGGACTTTCCCCGACGATCCAGTCGATTTTGGCAGGCAGACGCCCGCCGGTGTCGTTCCTCTCATCGTCTGGGGATTTTTCCCGTCTGCATTGCTCCTCCATGAGCCGCTGGCCATCCATGCCAAAAGTGCGATGGAGCCAGATAGTCTGGCCGACAAGGTTGGCAACCATTGTGAGAAAGCGAACGTCTTCGTCATAGGGCAAGCCAGTGGCGTCGCCCCTGGCGCGGACGACCGATAGCGCTCCAAGAATCCTGCGCTCGGCCTTTACCGGGACACCAATAAAACGACCTGGGATGGCGCCGCCGTTCGAGGACGTCTGAAGGTGAGCCCGGAAGAGCTCCGATTTGCTGGCATCCTGTATGACGACGGGTGCCCCCGTAGCGACGATCTCGTCTATTGCGGCCTGCGGTATAATTCGGTCACGGCCGGATGGAGGTGAGGGCGTGACGCCGGCAGTCGCGACAATTTCTGGCTCGTTTTCATCGTCGAGGACGACGATTGCTCCATGACGCAAGTCGAGCATCGAGGAGAGGATGTTCACGACATTGGTGAGCATGATCTCCGGCCGGGTGGGGGCCATCAGGACTTTCGATATCTGGTAAATTACGCTGGAGATATCCGTCTTGGTTTTAATGGATGAATCAGACCGCCTTCCTTCATCGAACCGATCATGCAGCATGTGAACTCCTCAGGGGTTGTCAGGTGCTCCTCCAAGCGCCTTTTTTCTTCTGAACTCTGGAAGCATATGATTCCAAAGCCCTATTGTGCACATTTTCGACAACCTGAAAAATCCAATGCTGCTTGCGACATTCGCGGGAGGGCCTGCGAGCTAGTCATCCGAACTTGAAGAGGACACCGAAGCCGCCTCGCGGGTAATTCCACTCGATCTCACCACTTGCCTCGCAAAGGACTCTGCATGTGCCGCACTCCATGCACCCGTCGGCGGTGATCTCCACTTGGCCCTTGTCATTCAACTCATAGCATTTGGCCGGGCAGACGCTTGTGAGGGCGTAGAGTTTCGCGCTCGGCGACTGGTGCGGTCGCACTTTAATGTGCGGGCGTCCTGAATCGACTACATAGCGATTTTGATAAAGCTTTTCCTCTACGCGCAAGTTGGTGACTGCGATCGTCATCTCATCTCTCCTTCAGCGCCAGGCGAATGCCAAGCGGACTGCGTCACTAACGAGCCCCCAGCGCGAGCGCTCCTTGACGAAGGCCGCCGTAGTCGCCCGTTCCTTGTCGAGCTTCGGGGTGCTGTCGACACGCATGAAGTTCTGTGCAGCCTGCGACAGCAATTGCGGATATGTCGTGAAGAAATTGCGGGAATTGGTGTGGAGCAGGGCGGGCATGTCCTTGTATTTCCGCAAATCTTTTATGACGAAGGACTTGTCCAGCTTCGACTTGTAGAGGGCGAGGTTCTCCTTGATCATTGGGTCCCCGCGTTTCTTGACCTGCAAGATGGCTTCACCGGCGAGGCGCCCGGACGTCATGGCGAGATTGGATCCCTCCCGGTGCACGGCGTTGTTGAGCTGCGCGGCGTCGCCTGCGACCACCCAGCCATTGCCGAAGAGCTGCGGGATTGCCTTGTAACCACCTTCCGGAATGAGATGAGCGGCATATTCCTTGACCTCCGAATCTGCGATCAGCGGCCGGACCGACGGATGGTTCTTGAAGTTTTCGAGCAGGTCGTAAGGGCTCTCCATCGTCGCGGCAAAATCCGAGACGAGGCAGCCGATGCCGATCGAGATCGACTCTTTGTTGGTGTAGAGGAAGGCGAGCCCAGCCATGCTACGGGAGATGGTTCCGGCTGCCTCGATCACGCAGCCTTCGTTGGCCTTAAGGCCGAAGCGCTGATCGATCACCTCTTCCGGCAGGAAATGCATTTCCTTGACTGCAAGCGCCACGGTTTCGGGTTTCGGCGTCTCACGCAAGCCAGCCCGCGTGCCGAGCAGCCCATTGACCCCTTCTGCGAGAACGACCACGTCCGCCAGGATCACGTCGCCGGTGCGGTCAGTGTGAACGCCGATCACTTTCCCATCTGCATCGCGGGCGAGTTCCGTCACCGTCGTTTCGCACAGAACCGTCGCTCCCGCCTCGCGCACCTGGCGCGAAAACCACTTGTCGAACTGGGCACGAATGACCGTATAGCGGTTTGGTCTCGACTCGTTGAAGTCATCCGAGCGGTATTGCATCCCGACGTGGGATGTGTCGTCCATCATCCAGAAGCGTTGCTCGACCAGATGCCGCTCGAGAGGCGCATCATCCCGAAAGTCCGGGATGATTTTCTCCAGCATATTTGAGTACATGATGGCGCCCTGGACATTCTTGGAGCCCGGATACTCGCCGCGCTCCAGCTGCAGCACCTTCAGGCCGCGGCTCGCCATGGTGTAAGCGGCTGCGTTGCCGGCCATACCGGCCCCGATAACTATGGCGTCGAACTTTTCCTCGGTCATGGTCGTGCCCCTTAGTTCGCAAGCTTATCGCGACTGTGCGGCGACAGCCTATGGGTGAAGACTTCCGTCAAGGACGGCAGGAAGCGGATCGCATCGGTCACCACGCCGAGGTGAGCGAAATCGAAAATCGGTGCGTTTCGGTCGGTGTTGATCGCCACAATGAGATCAGCTCCCCCGACGCCAACCCGGTGTTGGATGGCGCCCGAGATCCCGGCCGCGATGTAGAGCTTCGGCCGGATGGTCTTGCCGGTTTGGCCGATCTGCCGATCAGCCGGCATCCAGCCCTTCTGGACCAACGGACGCGAACAGCCATATTCGGCCCCAATCGCCCGCGCGAGATTCTTTACAAGCTTCAGGTTCTCCGCCGCGCCCAGACCAAGGCCTCCGGCAACCACGACGTCGGCATAGGCGAGATTGGCGGTCGACGACTGGCCATCGGACAGGAAGCCGAGGGCCTTGGTAACGATCTCTTCCTCTATCATCGGGACGTCGTGCTGAATGACACGCCCGATCGGCTTGTTCACGCGCTGCGGCATGGCCATGACCCTTGGCCGCACTGTTGCCATCTGCGGACGGCAGTTGAGGGTGTAGATTGTGCATAGCAGGGAGCCGCCGAAAGTCGGCCGAGTTGCGGCGAGCGAGCCTTCCGCATCCACATCAAGTTCGGTGCAGTCGGCCGTCAGTCCCGTCAACAACGTCGTCGCAACGGAACCGGCAAGATCGCGGCCGAGCGTGGTCGCACCGAGAAGCAGGATCTCCGGTTTGTATGTCGTGACCAAGTCCGTCATTGCTTTGGTGAAGGGCTCGTTGCGGTAGTCTTCGAGGAGCGGCGCCTCGACCAGGTAGGCAAGATCGGCGCCGTAAGCAAAGGCCTCGGCAACGGCATAAAGGGTGGCCTCTCCCGCCGGTCCGAGAACGACGCCGGCAAGCTCGACCCCCAGTTTGTCAGCGAGCTTGCGGCCTTCGCCGAGCAGCTCGAAGGAGACGGGATGGACCTGGCCCCGCTCCAGCTCGATGAAGACCCAAACGTGCCGGTAGTCCTTGAAATGCTCGGGCAGTTCCTTCTTCATGCCGGCGCGGCCAGCGGCTGGAGGAGGGGTGCCTTGCTTCGTGTTCAACATCGTTGCTCCTTGCCTTCACGCGTCGCCATCGAAGGCGAGTTCGTCTTCCAGCGCCGGCTGGCGCGAGAAGATCCCGGCGATCAACTCATCGGCAAGATCGCGCGGCGTCTTTTCGGTGGTTTCGATTTGCTCCGCCTTTTCGGCCCGCGCAGCAGGGGCAAAGACGCGCTTGACGACGGTTGGAGAACCGCGCAGGCCGCATTTGGTGAGGTCCTCAATACCGGCGTCGGCCGCGCTCCACTTCACGATCCGGCTGCGCGCGGCACGTAGCGCGTCGTCTAGCGAGCCGCGGCGGATCTCATTGGTGCCTTCCAGCATTGTGATGAGGCAAGGGAGCTTGCTCATCAGCGTTTGCGTGCCGCCTTCCGAGCGGCGCTCTACTGTGATCTCCCGCGTGTTTAGATCAATGGAGGCGATCTTCGCGACGTAGGTGAGCTGCAGGAGGTCGAGGCGCTTGGCGATGCCGGGCCCGACTTGGGCGGTGTCGCCGTCGATCGTCTGCTTGCCGGTGAAGACGATATCAGGCGTACCGAAGGTCTCGCCGATCTTCGCGATAGCTTGAGAAAGAGCGAATGAGGTCGCCAGAGTGTCGGAGCCGGCGAAATATCGGTCGGTCAAAAGTACCGCGCGGTCGGCGCCGTAAGTGAGCGCCTTGCGCAAAGCGTCCTCTGCCATGGGCGGCCCCATGGTGAGCACGGTGACCTCGCCGCCATGGGCGTCGCGCAATTTGAGTGCCTCCTCCAGGGCGAACAGGTCGTAGGGGTTGATAATGGTTGGCACACCCTGACGCATGATTGTGTTCGTCACCGGATGGACTCGTATCTGTGCGGAGTCCGGCACCTGCTTGATACAGATTACGATGTGCATGGCGGGTTCTTGCTCCCTCCTGTTTGGATGGCGGGCTTGGCACTTCATTTCCTTGCAAGCATTATTTGTGCCAAACGCTCCGCGCTCCCCCTATCGTTTTGAAAAGAGGGGCCTTTCCAGTTCAGAGGTTGCGGCGTCTTAGCCGAAGTTGTCGGGTTCGCGACATCGACGCGTCGCAACCGCGACGGACTCATTTCTTCTCGATCGGCTTCAGAACGGAGTCGAACGGCACGAAGGTGCGGCCCGGTGGAGCGGGATTGTCCGGGTCGTGGTCCTTGAGCACCTTGAAGACCCGGTGCGCGAGCGGGGAGGAAGTCGCAAAATCCTCGTAGGCCCGTTCCAGCATGGCGCGGGCCCGAGCCGCGATCACCTGGTCGGGCAGACCGGCGAAATCTTCTTCGCCGAGATATTGGCCCATACGCTTCATGATATGGAGACGTGAGACGTTGAGCACTTTCGGGTCATAGGAGACGCCAAGCGCTGCGAAGAACTCCTCTGCAGCCGACAGGCTCCTTAGCCGCGCGAGGATATCCTTGACATCAATATGATGGCTCTCATCAAAACACCTGGTCATACGCATTCTCCCAACCGGTGGTCTCAAGTGTTCCCGCATCTGAGGCTCCAGCCGTAAAGTGAGCGCTTCGAGGGAGGTGATGCGGTTGGCTGGCGAGCGATTGCGTCGGCAGCCGGGATGCCGGCAGCAGCGAAAGAAGCGGCAAGCGCCCCAACTTCTCTGCCGTAGCGAAGGCGACATCAGACGCGTGCTCGCCGTCGCAGGGTTGAAAGAGTGAAGGCTTCATGAGCGGCGGCCGCATCTTACTTTGCCTTATCCGGATTGTGGTCTTCGGCACGTGCTTTAGGACGGGGAGTGTCACGCAGTTCCTCCACGATTCCGGGCATGACTTCGAGCACCCGGTCGACATCCTCCTCGCCATTGTCGCGTGAGAAGGAGAACCGCACTGTCCCTTGTGCCGCCGTTTGAGGAAGATTCATCGCGCGCAGGACATGGCTCGATTCCAGCGAGCCGGAGCTGCAGGCCGAGCCGGAGGAGCAGGCGATGCCATGGCGATTGAGTAGACGCAGCATGCCACCGCCTTCGGCATGTTCGAACGCGATGTTCGCGGTGTTCGGCAACCGCTCCAGCGGATCGCCGGTGACGAAGGTGTCTGGAACACGCTGGAGAACGCCCTTCTCCAGACGGTCTCGGAGAGCTTTTACCCGTGTGTTCTCGTCATCCATGAATTTTGAGGCAAGTTCGGCCGCTTTGCCGAGTCCGACTATGCCGGGCGTATTCTCTGTACCCGCGCGCCTGCCGCGCTCCTGATGCCCCCCCTTGATCAGCGAGCGGAAGCGTACGCCGCGTTTTACGTAGAGCGCGCCGATTCCTTTTGGACCGTGCAGCTTATGGCTGGAGAGCGAAAGCATGTCGATTGCAGTCGATTTAAGATCTATTGGAATCTTCCCGACCGCCTGGACCGCGTCTGTATGAAAAAGGGCACCGACCAGCTTGGCCTGGGCGGCGAGCTGAACCACGGGAAAGATTGTACCGGTCTCATTATTCGCCCACATGAGCGAAACGATTGCTACATGCGCGGTGAGGGCGGCCTTGTAGGCATCGAGGTCGAGACGACCGTGTTGATCCACCGGAATGCGGTGCACCTTGACGCCGCGGGTCATCTCAAGGTGCGCGCAAAGTGTCAGCACGGCCGGATGCTCGACTGCGGAAGTCACGATCTCTGTGCGCTCAGGCGTCACCTCGAGCGCCGAAAGGATCGCCGTAGTGTCGCTTTCCGTCCCGCCCGAGGTGAACGCGATCTCATAATCGAACTCCGCTCCGATCAGCGCTTGCAACTGCTGGCGCGCCTTTCTCACCGCCACGCCGACGGAGGAGCCGAAAGCGTGCGTCGAAGAAGGATTTCCGAATTGATCCGTGAAGAATGGCAGCATGGCTTCAACCACTTCAGGATCGACCCGTGTCGTTGCGTTGTTGTCGAGATAGATAGATCTCATGGTTGCATTCTCGGCGGGCGGGGAGTGACGTGAACATTCATGTGCTCGGCCGCTCTGGTTGCGCGTGCCGTCGATGATGACCGAGGCCTGCAGACACGGGATCGAGGCGCGCGGCGGGGCGAGGGAGCTTGATCATGGCCGACGTCGACAAGGTTGCAGCCCCCGCAGCCCTCAGGTGAACGCGTGCCCTTGACAGCGTTCCGACAAGTCGAACTTGCCGTATCGACGGCGGCCTTTGTTTTGCGTACGGGCCTCCTCTCACGTCGTGGCGCCTTCCGTGAACATTGCTGCATGGCCGACGAGCATTTGCCCCACTGCTTTGGAGCACGCGCCCCAACTGCCAGCAGGCTTCGTGTCGCAAATAGCCTGCTCGCTGGCAGTGAGTCAGTTGATACGGATGTCCTTCTGATTACGCCTTCGTCGACACCAAAGCGTTTGCAGACGAGGGCGCCTGACTCGTGATCCCAGAAGCGTCCCCTGCCGCGGAAATCGGCGCTCCTAGTAGAATTCACAGCCGAACGGTGCGTCCTGTCCGGCGGCTGGCCGTCGATGAGCCCCGCTTTCACCCGGTGGATGAGGCGATGCGCTTCGTCGGCAGTCGGTCCAATGATGAGTTCGGCAATCACTGACGAAGAGGGGATCGCGGAGCTGCAGCGCAAAGACTGGGATTTCGCGGCAGTGACCGCTTCGGCAACAGGATCGACTCCGGTCATCAGTTCAAGCGTTTTGCCGCAGGAGATGGCGCCGATTGTAGTGGCCTTAAGGACGCCGGCATTCATCGCGTTTAAAAAGTATTCCTCGACCATTTCCCAATAGTCCCACATGGTTCCGCTCACTGTGTCAGGTGATCAGCCAAAGGACTTGCCGCAGGAACACTTCTCTCTCGCGTTTGGATTGTCGAAGACAAAGCCGGAGGATTCGACACCGGTGACGAAGTCAACGGTCATACCGGCAATTTGGGGTTGCGAATCTACGTCCACGAACACCGTAACCCCACAGGTTTCGATGACCACGTCCCCCTCACGCGCCAGGCTTTCCATTCCCATCACGTATTTGAAGCCCGCGCAGCCGCCTGCCTGGACCATGATGCGAAAACCTTCCACCGGTTCGGTGGCTCGGGAGAGCGCAGCTTTCATGCCGGCGACGGCATTCTCGGTGAGCGTGATCATGCGATGGTTTCTCCTCATTCCGAAGGGGTTTA
Source organism: Sinorhizobium chiapasense (assembly GCF_036488675.1). Lineage (NCBI taxonomy): Bacteria > Pseudomonadati > Pseudomonadota > Alphaproteobacteria > Hyphomicrobiales > Rhizobiaceae > Sinorhizobium > Sinorhizobium chiapasense. Next base: position 377,570 of record NZ_CP133151.1, on the reverse strand, counting down.
GCGGGGTAACCCAGCAACCACCGTGCCAAGGAGAAAAACATGTATAAACAACATCATGCTCTAACGCTCTTGTGTCCCGTGTCCGACATCGTCGAACATGGGACAATGCGGGGTGCGGAAGTCGGCCAATTCGCTTTGAAACCCGTACCGTCGTGTGGTTTGCCTAAAGATGCTGGTCGTCGCTCTCCTTGGCGTTCCGCGGCGCTGTCAGGTCATCATCGATCGGACGCTGAAGATTGCTGACCGGCCTCGTAACAAATGCGTGTTGTCACGCGAGCGCTTGCGACAGGCTTACGTGCGAACAACTTTGTCGATCCACCCGCCGTAACATGATGATCGCCTGAAATGCTGCTGTGCGTGCGCCGCGCTCGCTTGCATGCTCGATATAGTTTTTGTTTCCGGCCTGCTGCTCTCCCAGCCCCGGCGGAACGGCGGAATCGAAGGGGAAGAGTCTGCTCTGGACATCTCCTTTCGCGCCACCGAAAAGTTCTTCATCTTGTGACATCGGGCCGAAGAACGCCTCGGTCTGCGGGTGCGGGTCACTCCCGGCCATGTCGCTTTGCGGACATACGCGAAGGGGCCGTCAGGTGCGGCCGGTGTTTGACAATTAACGTGGACCTTGTGTGCCGTAAGGTTCGGCCTTGCGCATCGATCTCTTCACTCGGCCGGGTCCAGCGTCTCGAAGTGAAACGGGCCGCGTACGCCGGTAGAAAAACGCTCAGCCGCATTGAGAGCTATCGCTAACCTTTCGCGAGGCGGAGAGTGGGAGCGGGCAAAAAGCGCGCCGAGTGCTATTTCTTGTCCGCATCCACAGGCATCAAAGCCATCGACGGCCTCGCCAACCTGATAGTCCCAACCGATTTTGAAGAGCCGTCCGGCATAGCCGACGAGGAAGATGCCACCACGCTCGGCTTCGTAGTGCCGCTGTGCGTAGCCACCATCTCGCAGGCATTGGCGGAGCCCGTTCACAAAGTCGGTTACCATGAAAGCGTAGACATCAGTATCGGCATGCCTTTTTGGCAGCTCGAAGGAATGCGCCAACAACTGGCCCATCCTGAACGAGGTCGTAAAACCGAAGATGAAGTCCTGCTTGCGGAAGATCTTCCGATCGGCTCGGATGGTAAGGGAATGGCCGGCCACACCAGCGCTGTCGCCGCCAATGTGAACTGACCCGTTGTCGATTAAACCGACAATGCACGTCATCCGCTGTGCTCCTCATATGGGCTATTCCAGCCTTCTAGATGTTTGATTGTCGCGGCGATCAGCTCGACTAAAGCCACAGCGCTTGCGTCTGCCTCGAGTGTCAGTTGCAAGGATCATACCAAGCAGCGCCCAGGTTTCTGCGATCGAAAGCGCGCTCGGGACTCCCCGTCCGTGTTCGGATGCCGACAGTCCTCTTCTAGACGTTCCTATTCGGTGCAAGAGGACGCGGTGCTGTCGACTTTTGTCGATTCCGAGACATCGTATTCGATCCATTTTCTGCTGCATGCTCATTTAAGTTGTTGAATACATCTCGGAAAATCAGTTCCGAGAGCTTTGCTACGCAGCTGGCACGAGATTTGAAGGTCCCCTGTGACAAGGCGGCGGGAGCTGCCGACCGATATGACATCGGTCGATGGGAATGGAAGGACAAGCACCATGTCAGATCCGCGGCAGATCCGCATTTTATGGGGCCCGGGCAACACTCGTGGAGTACGAATGTCCTATCTGCCCCGCCGGGCACGACACTCACAATCGCCCGGCCCCAGCCGATGGCCGCGGATGGATGTGGAGATGGATTTCGACGATTATGTACTTGCCTGTGTCCTTTCGCGTGCGCTCGAGGAGATCGATGCCGGCGAGGCGACGGCGACGGAGGCAACCGGCCTTTCACGCGCCGAGTTACAGGATATCCTGACCCGTAATTTCCCCTGCAGTTTCATCCACTCATTCTCATTGGGAGACGTGAGCGATCCCGAGATTGGTATGGAGGAAGACCTTCTGCGCGGACTGCTGCTAACGCATGCCCGGCCGGGCGATCCCGCGAGTGCCCGCTTCGCCAAGATCATCGCCCGGCGTGCCTTGCGCAATGACCATCTCTGGCAGGAACTCGGCCTCTTCGACCGATCCGAGCTCAGCCGCTTGCTTGCCACGCACTTCCCGAGCCTGGCGGCCGGCAACACCGGAAACATGAAATGGAAGAAGTATCTCTACTACAAGCTCTGCGAGGCTGAGGGTTTTTCGCTTTGTGCGGCGCCCAGTTGTCGGGAATGCCACGAGTTCAAGAGTTGCTTTGGCCCGGAGGAGGGCGAGAGTCGCCTTCAACCGATCAAGAGCGGGACCGATTTGGACTAGAGCCGTTTTCGCCGGCGGTCGGAGGCCGCAGGGCTTGATCGCCATTAAAGGCCCAGCCGCTTTTCCCGGCGGCGTTGCACGGAGGTGGGGATGTTCATCGCCTCGCGATATTTTGTGACGGTGCGGCGCGCGATGTCGATACCGGTTTTCCTGAGGCGGGCCGCGATCTCCTCGTCTGAAAATACATGATCGAGCGTTTCTGCGGTGATCATTGCCTTGATGCTATGGCGGACAGCTTCGGCGGAGTGTGCCTCGCCGCCTTGGGAGGATGCGATTGCGACTGTGAAAAAATACTTTAGTTCGAAGACGCCGCGCGGAGTGAGCATGTACTTGTTCGATGTCACCCGACTTACAGTCGACTCGTGCATGTCGATCGCGTCAGCGACGGTCTTAAGGTTGAGAGGCCGAAGATGGGCAATGCCATGTTCCAGAAATACATCCTGCTGGCGGACGATTTCACTCGCTACCTTAAGGATCGTCTTGGCGCGCTGATCGAGGCTGCGAACTAGCCAGCTTGCGTTTTGGAAGCATTCGTTGAGGAAGGCCTGATCTTCTGAATTGTGTGCCGTCAGCCGAGAGACTTCGGCAAAATAGGTCTGGTTGATCAACACTTTGGGCAGCATGTCCGGATTAAGCTCGATTTGCCATCCACCTCCAGGCGAGGGCAGGACCCATACGTCGGGTATGATATAGTCCGGACCTCCTGATTGGTATCGGTTTCCAGGCTTGGGATCGAGGGTACGGATTTCATGCAGCATGTCGAGAATGTCGTCCTCATCGACACCACATTGCCGCTTCAGTGCCTGAAAATCGCGTTGCGCCAGCATCTCAAGATTGGCAACCAACGCTGCCATCGCGGGATCGAAACGGTCTCGCTGGCGCAGTTGTATCTCGAGGCATTCGCTGAGAGTTCGTGCGAATATTCCCGGTGGATCAAAGAGTTGCAAGGTTCCGAGAACCCGCTCTACATCAGCCTCTCCGACATTCAGCCTCCGGGCCAGCTCCAAAAGGTCCGCATGAATATACCCAGTGTCTTCCAGATGATCAGTAAGCTGGCTGGCGACCAGCCGCTCCTGCGGGGTGAATGCAGTAAGGGCCACCTGGCGAGCGACATGGTCGTGCAATGTTTCCGTCGAGGCGGCGAACTCTTCGAGGGCAGGCCTATCCCCCGCGGCAACATTGGCTGTGTCGCGGATTGACTTCCATTGCCTGAGCAGTTCCGAGGTCTCCGCCCTCATTGCCCCATCACCATCGTTTTCGCGCGCGCCGATGTTCTGGTCTCGCTCCGAGACCGGCGATAGATCGACAGACGCCGCACTGTCGTCTGACGCCAACTCGAGGAACGGGTTCTTCTCTATTTCCTGCTCGACGAACTGATGCAGTTCGGCATGCGCCAGTTGCAACAAGCGTATCGACGCGATGAGTTGCGGCGTCATAACCAGCGATTGCTGCTGGCGTTGAAGAAGGCTTACAACGGACTCCATGTAGAGCGAAACTCCTGTCGAGCGACGCACTGCGCGGTGCGTAATGGTAGCTGCGAGACGGCGGCTCTTTTAGGTCATGCGGCGGCCGGGGCCTTTAGCCTTTCAAGAATGTTCTGCGGAGAAGAAATGCCATAGGGATCGGCTTCGCAGTTGTCGGAGAAACCGTCCTCCTCGAACCACTGCTCGACCACGCCGTCATTGATGACGGCAGCGTAGCGCCAGGAGCGCATTCCGAATCCGAGATTGTCCTTGTCGACCAGCATGCCCATCTTGCGCGTGAATTCTCCCGAGCCGTCGGGAATGAGCTTGACCTTTTTGAGCCCCTGGGCCCTGCTCCAGGCGTTCATCACGAATGCATCGTTGACGGAGAGACAGTAGATTTCATCAATGCGCTCCTTCTGGAACTCGGTGTAAAGATCCTCGAAATCGGGCAGTTGATAAGTGGAGCAGGTCGGGGTGAAGGCGCCTGGCAGCGAGAACAGGATAACGCGCTTGCCCTTGAAATAGTCGTCGGATGTCTTGTCTTCCCACCGGTATGGGTTTGGCCCTGCGATAGAATCATCGCGAACACGCGTGCGAAAGGTGACGAAGGGAACCTTCTTTTTCACAGTCATCAATATTGCTCCTCTAGTAGAAAAACGGACGCATGGCTCTCCATTGCGCCTGATGCGTGCAGACCCTCGACCGACATGCATGTCCTGCAAGTGCCATGCCATTTTATTGAAAGCAGCAAGCACACTGCTCTTGTCCGGAGCAGCCTCGCGTTGACCTACGACTTCACGGAGTTCCCGGGAGACTGGTCAACGGCTCGTCATCGAGAAAAGCCTCCGTCGGAAGCCGAGCTGCTGCACCAACGAGCGTACCGCCGCCAAGCACTGCACCTGGGGGAAGTCTTTGTCCGCGCGGTGTTCGGGCGTGTGCAGTTACGGCGATCTGCGGAGACACTCTTCTCGCGGCACTGACGTTGCGCGCTTGTGTGGCTACACTTGAGCATATCTCGATTAGGATCGGTGCCACTACCCAGCGGTTCAGCAAGCCGCCTATCGGTCCATTCGCGGTGAGAACCGAATCCCGCTCGATTCGCGGTGTTTTGATGCTTGAGACCTCCCTGTGTGTGCTCTATCGGCAAACCTTTTTGTGCCTAAAGCTGGACAAGAATGTCGGAAACCCGACCAAGGGCGCCAGGTCCGCGCCGACGCTACGGACAGGTAGTGCAGCGCAAGCGGCGCGCAAATACGGCATGCAACTTGCTTCAATGAGTTAGTCATGGCGGACGGCAAGGGCAAATCTGCGAATGGTTCGCAGAGCGGTGCGCGATGGCACAGCGAAGAACGCTTCACCGCATTCCGCTTGGAGCGCGCGCGCGAGCAAGCACCCATCGGTGAAGATGTTCTAGCCAGCATCTTAGCCTGATCTGGAGCCTTCCAATCGACGTTCTCATGTTTGGGTGAAGCGAACGGCGCTAATGATGTCTGGTTGTATCCTACTGGCTCGGCGCGTCACTTTCATTCAAGCGTTCTCCCTCGTCTGATACCGCGACAGCTTTGAATGAGAACAAATAGATGCGCTCAAAATGCAACCAGTACTAAACAGGAGGTAACGACCATGAATGCTTTCGAAGCCGCCACTCGCAAGGTCTTTGATGCACATCACCGGCTGCAGGATTGTGACGAGCACATCTTCCACCGACTAACGACATTGATCACCGAAGAATACTTTGGGCTTCCAGCAGGCGCGTTTCGGGATATGTCAATCCTCGACGCCGGCTGTGGTTCGAACGCGAACGCCTCGTATGCGTTTCTGTCGCACGGAGCAAAACGAGTCACGTCGCTTGAGCTTGGGGAGGAATGGCTTCCATGCGCGACAGCTAGATTGGTAAAGTTTGGAGATCGATCCAGACTAGTCGGCGGTAGCGTGCTGGACTTGCCCTTCGAGACAGGAACTTTTGACCTGGTACACTGTGCGGGCGTTCTCCACCATACCGAAGACCCGCGACGCGGGTTCGCCGAACTGGCTCGCGTCACCAAGCCCGGCGGGTGCTTATTCCTGACTATTATGGCGACCGGTAGCGGTGCGCTGTATCAATGCATAAACCGGCTGCGGGAAGTTTACGCACAGAATCAAGAGTTTCGCAGCATTATTGATGACATGTCCATCGAGTCGGTCGAAGCAGGGTTGGATTGGCTTTTCAGCGTCAAGAACGCCACAGAGGCGGAACTCATCCCAGGTGAAGAAAGTTTCATTCGAAGCCTCTTCGATAAAGACCTGCTTTTAACAATAAAGGATCGGCTACAGGCGCCAACTTACCACAGCTTTGACTTCACGGAGACACAAGTCCAGGAGTGGTTCCTGACCGAGGGGTTCGTCGAACCTCGCCGGATTTCGCGCTACACAAAGGGCTTCGAGAACCTGCGGCGGTTTTTTGCCCCGATGTATCTCCAGTATGAGCATCCTGTCGCGAGATTCTGGTTTGGTGACGGTTATGTGCAAATGATCGCGCGACGGAGCGTCGGAGCCCCGTCCCCACGCTAAGCATTCTTCAACGTACAAAGCCGCGGGAGACTACCATTTGTGGAATTTTTGGAATCGTCGGCGCAACCGGACAAGAGAACTACGATCAGCGCTCGGTCTTGGGGTGTATTCGCAGGCTCTCACATCGCGGTCCGGATGCGCTCAACGTGCAAATAGGTCGTGGCTTCGCATTTGCGCACGCTCGTCTTTCGATCATCGATCTCGGACCTCAATCCGATCAACCGTTCAGCGACGAGGCAACTGGTGTGACGGTTACCTACAACGGCGAGATCTTTAATTATCGGGAACTGCGCAAGCAACTATGTCAGCTGGGTCATCGGTTTCGGACCAAATCCGACACGGAGGTTTTGGTTAGGGCCTACATCGAGTGGGAGCTCAATGGTCTGAATCGTTTAGACGGGATGTTCGCCTTTGGTTTGTATGACCCGAGGAACCGGATGACGATTCTCGTTCGTGATCGCGTCGGCATTAAGCCACTTTATTTTGCGGATCTTTCAGACGGCGTCGCCTTTGCCTCTCAGCCATCCGCGCTGTTGCAATGGCCGAGTTGTCCGAGGCGCCCGGATCCTATTGGCGTGTCGAGCTTTCTTTCGTGCCGAGCAGCCCTCGGACAGAAGACGCTATTCAGCGGCATAAAGAAGCTCGAACCTGGATGCCTAGCCGTCATCAGTGGTGGCCGCGTGACCGTGCGACGATGGTGGACATGGGACCGCAACCCTGCGCCAGTTGACTCACGTGAGCTGACGTCACTTATTAGCTCGGCAGTTGAGCGGCAGCTAGTGGCCGACGCCCCAGTTGCGATGCTTCTATCGGGCGGGCTGGATTCGAGCATTCTAGCCTATGAGGTCGCGAAGCAGGCTTCCCCTGGCGTGGTCTGCTTCACGGGATCGGTGCGCGGCAGGGACTACGATGAGGCTCCATACGCCTCGCTGGTTGCCGAGACATTCCGTTTGCCGCATCGAATTGTCGCTATTCCTCCCGATCCCTCGGTCGATCTCGTCAAAAAAATTGTGATGCTGCGTTCGCATCCGATGGGAATGCACAACGAAGTCGCCATGTATCACCTGGCGCGATCGGTCGCCGAGGATCACAAGGTCGTTCTGACTGGCGAGGGAGCCGATGAACTCTTCGCTGGTTACGGAAAGATTTTCAGGCTCCCATTTGATCACCAGAGAAGCCAGATCATTCGCCATCTACCGCCTCGTCTCCAGCGTTTCATACGCGGTTCGCTGGGGCTGCCGCAACGTGGGGTCTCGGCGCTTGACCTGTTCCTCGAGCGATACTCCTATTTTCCGCTTCCGCTCAAAGAACAGCTGGCGACGGCCCAATGGTTGGGCGACTTGGATGGTGATGCAGCACTTAGGGAGCATTTCGGTTTACTGTGGAACGAGTGCGGCGGGACCGTTTTCGACCGAGTTTCGCATTTTTTTGTCCGATCGCACCTGCCGGCGCTGCTCGAAATGGTAGACAACACGACAATGGCGGTCGGGCTTGAGGCTCGAGTACCGTTTGTGGACCACGCGCTAACGTCCGTTGCTCTGAACATGCCGGCAAGAGCGAGATTGAAGTGGAATAGCACGGCAGCTTTTCTTTCCGCGGCAGTCCAGCCTATCTCTCTGTTCTCTGAACGAGCCGATACGTCGAAAGTCGCGCTTCGTGAAGCGTACGGACATGTTCTTCCGGCAGCTATTTTGAAACGCAGGAAGCTAGGGTTTCCAGTACCGTTGGGTCAATGGGCAGCCGGTACGGCCTCGGCTCCCTTTCGGCGCTTGCTGCTAGACAGCAATTCCGCCATTGTCTCGTATCTTGACGGGTCCCGGTTGAGATCATGGCTGGGCGCCAACCGGCCGATCTCGGATGATTTTGGGAAGCAGGTTTGGATGCTGTGCAACCTGGAAATATTCCTTAGGGAGCACTTCGCGTAGGTGCGTTCCGCCAAAGAAATTCTATTCGCGGGAATGCGTTCATTTGCGAGCCACATGGTACCCGCGCGGTTTAGGGTCCATTTTGCGCTGATCTCTGATGAAGGCATTGGCCAGGACCAGGAGCTTCGGCAGACTGACAGCGATGGCGACTTTGGCATGTTTGCCGGCGCGGCGCAGGCTATCGTATTTATCCTGGAGTGGTGGGTTGAAGCGGATGGCGATGAAGGCGGACATGTAAAGTGCCTGCCCGAGCATCGGGCCTGACAAACGTCCGGCAATTGGCGAAAGCCGCGATCGGATCGTTGAAGGGTTGAAGGTCATCGCACCGAATCGAGAGAATCGGCATCCGCACGCTCGGACGGCAAATCCAAAGTCTGAGCGTCTGTCTGGATTAACATCACCCGGCTCGGGGGCTCCGACCTCTGCTTGACGATTTCAGGGAGTAACCGGCGGCACGGCTCTTCAGTCCCGACCCGCTCGTGCGAGTTGGTCGGGCCTAATTCTGCATCCGATATCGCGACAATGTCTCCCGAAACCCGGACCCCCGAACTCGACGGTCCTCAGCCCCAATGGAGATTGTCGGAAACCTGACAGAATTGCGTCGTCGCAAACCGACAGAATCGGAGGCGAAAAGCTAACCTACGGAACTAAAACCGCTTTTAAGGTGGCATAGCTCTTGCGTTGTGAACTGTGACGTCCACCGAGGAGTTCCTTGCACACTGATCGGCAAACGCGACCTCCAGTAGCGGCCGCACGCTGCGACGATCTCTGACCATTCGAAATCGACGGTAAAAGAGACCGCGCGCGGCTGAGAGTGCTTTAGCGCCTTGACCGGCCACTGAATAATGGCGGCAGGCCTCTCGCGGCCGCTACTGGGGAGTAGGATGATGATCCGTTATCTCTTTGATGCTGCGAATGCCATTACCGCTCTCGGGCTGACCTTCGCCGTGACAGCCATCTATTTTGCTTTGGTCGGACGCTTCGAAGTTGGCATTTGTTTCGCGTTATGCGCTCTTTTGGCCGATCACGCTGATGGTATGGTCGCCAACAGTTCCGCCAATCGATCAGCATTCACGGCGCAGGTTGGGAGTTTATTCGACGGGCTAGCAGATCTGGTGAACTTGGCCGTCTTTCCAGCGGTTCTGATTTTATCTTTCAACGCGTTCTCGGTTGCCGCGTTGTCAGCCGCGATCTGCCTTGTCGTGTCTGGGGCTTTCCGTCTCAGCTACTTAAAAACGATCGGCCTCGACGCTGACGGATTCACCAGAGGTCTCCCGTTGAACACCGACCCCTTCGTATTGGCGCTTCTTTTTGCCACCAAACGGTACTTGCCGGCCCAGACCCTTGGCACGTTGTTGATTGGGGCGGCGTTTCTTCTGACGGTGCTGCATCTTTCAACCTTCAAATTTCCGGGCACCGGCAATGCGCTACGCCTGACCCACCTCGCACTCGCGGCGGTCGGTTTGATCGCTTTGTTGACGGACGAATTCGGGTCCTGACGGATCGAGGGAGAAGAACCTATGGACACGGCTTTCGAAAGTGAAACACGTGCAGTCTTCGATCGCTATCAACGAGAGCAGGAGAATAACGAACATATCTTCACCCGATTGGTCTCGCTAATCGATGAAGAATACTTCGGGTTCAATCCGGGAGGCTTCGCGGGACTCAATGTCCTGGACGCCGGCTGTGGTTCGAACGCGAATGCATCCTATGCTTTTCTCGAAAAAGGTGCCGCCAAGGTCACCTCGCTTGAGCTCGGGGAGGAGTGGATGGATTGTGCCGCTCGACGCCTTTCGAAATTCGGCAGGAAATCGGAATTGATCGGTGGGAGCGTTCTGAACTTGCCATTCGGAGATGGAAGTTTCGACTTCGTGCACTGCGCGGGTGTCCTGCCCCACACTGCGAATCCGCGCAAAGGGTTCGACGAACTGGCGAGGGTGACACGGCCGGGTGGGCATTTGTTTATCACCATCATCGGAACCGGAAACGGGATCTTCTATCGCTGCATCAACCATCTTCGTGAACTGTATGCTTCCGACGCTCAGTTCCGGCAGGCGATCGACAATCTGGATGGCCGAACGGCAAAAGAAGCGCTTGACTGGTTGTTGGCTGTTAAGAGTCAGAACGAACCTCCATTCCTTAAAGGAGAGGATGGTTTCTTTCGAAGCCTGTTTGATGATGACCTGTTCGTCACGCTTCGTGACCGCTTCCAGGCCCCCACCTATCACGAATTCGCTTTCACCGAGCAACAAATTCGCAATTGGTACGCCGAAAACGGATTTATCGATATTCGGCGAGTGTCACGATACACGAAAGGATTCGAGAACCTTCGACGTTTCCTTGCACCCCTGTACCTACACTACGACCATCCGCTCGCGCGATTTTGGTTCGGAGATGGCTGCATTCAGATGATTGGAGCCCGGAACTAGATTCCCGAGCGTTCTCTATCTCAGAAGACCGCTTCGGAAGCGATTTCTGTTTTTCAAGTCGAATGGCGGCCAGCGTCGCGACATATTATGAAGGCTCAGTGGAGGCTACTTGCGTTGCAACATGCGGCCGTTGAATGTGCAGAAACGGGCTCACCACAATTTCTAGGCACGCCTCTCTCTTGATGGGGCTTACGGTTCTTCCGCCAGTACGACAGGATCAGGAAAGGCTTGTGGGCCTCGTATCCCGCAAGAATGTCGTGAGTGATGACAGCTCGTGGTGATCATCGTTCAAGGAACGATTTGCAAGCTTGCTCGGCCGGACTGTCGATCACAGGAGGATTTCGTTGATGCGTGCCTTAGCGGACGATTTCGAGCTCGTTTATCGCTCGGAGCGGCCACAAAATGTCCATTGCTACACACCGGGCATTGTCGTGACCGCTAGCCGCAGGCTGATAGCTACCTTCGATCTCGGCGGTGATGGGGTCAGAGATCTCCCCGGGCCGAAGGGATCTCGCGCACGCGGTATGCGCTTCGGAATGGGCAAGGTCTATGTCTCGGACGATGGTGGCTCTTCCTGGGCTGAGCGCTGTACTTTTCCATTCTGGCACGCTCGGCCGTTTATAGCTGCCGGACGACTCTATATTCTTGGTCATGCTGGCGACCTCATGATCATCGCTTCTGACGATAGAGGGGAGACATGGAGCGTGCCGGTCGCGCTAACCGCGAATATGAAATGGCACGGGTCTTCCTGTAATGTGCTTCACGCCGATCCTTACGTCTATCTCGCCCTGGACGAACGGCGAGATCTTGCCGTCAAGGGATGGAACGTAGCCGGTCTGGCACCGAGGCTGTTGCGCGCAAGAATTGACCAGGATCTCCTGGACCCCAATAGCTGGACTATTTCGGAGTCGTTTTCATTCAACGAGATAGTCTCGCCAAGCGATCTCGATCTATTTGGCGTCCCGTTCTATAGCACGCTAGTACGAGCTCCGGCCGAACTCGGATCGGGACGCCTATGTGCACCGATGGGCTGGCTCGAACCGAATATTGTTCAATTCCACGATCCCGCGCATCTGTGGCACGATCCGGCTGGACGCACATTACACCTCTTTTTGCGCACTAACACAGGCGGAACGGGCTATGCTGCATTGGTCAAGGTTGTTGAGCAGGATGACGGCCGTCTGTTCACCTCATTGCAATCCACGCCATCTGGGAAAAAGGCTCTCTTTATTCCATTTCCCGGAGGTCATCTGAAATTCTTCTTGCATTATGATGACGGAACGCAGCTCTACTGGCTGTTGAGCTCACAAGCAACCGACTCAATGGTGCGGCTTACGCACATGCCGCGGGCGCGCTACAACTTGCCTAACAATGAACGCCATAGGCTACAGCTGCACTTCTCCAGAAACTGCATCGATTGGTGCTTTGCCGGACTTGTCGCAGCGGGTCAGACAGAGCGTCACGCACGGAACTACGCGAGCATGGCCGTCGATGGCGATGATCTTCTCGTGTTGTGCCGGTCAGGGGACGAGGAGGGCAGAGATCCTCAATATACAAACCTGATCACGCTCCATCGCGTCAAGGAGTTCCGCAAACTCGTCTATTGATATTTGCTATATGAGAGAAGGGGAAACATGCCTAGCACACAGTCACTATCATCATTCCGGCCCGATACGGCTCGACCGTTATTCCATCTAAACGCATGGTCAACGGGTGGGGAGGCCACGCACCAACAAAAAACGCGATCAGCTCGGAAGATAGGTCGACTTTACAAAGCCGAAGCTTGGCTACGCGGTGGGCTTTGGGAGAGTTCTTTCGAGGTGGGAAACGTCTTCTGGGTTATTGAGTTCCCAAAACTCGGTCCCGTCATCGTGCTCTTGAAGCACGTACATGCAGAGCCCGTTCTCCAAAAAGCGCAACTGTTCAAGTTTCTCGGCTTGCTCGAGCGGTCCAATGGGCAACTCGCCGAAGCCTTTTAGGCAGCTTACCCGATATCCGTAGAGTCCGACGTGGTGGTATACGGGCAGTTCTGCAAGCGTCTCTGCAGAAGTGCCACTAGGGACGAGCGCTTTCGAAAAGTAAAGCGCCCTCCCTCGTGCGTCGAAGACACTCGTTGTCGCACCGACGCGGTTGTTGCGAATATCCGCGGCGATACGCAGATAGTTTGAGCGGTCACATCTTAGCACTGGCGTAACTGCATCGGCCTCTGGACGGCCGTTGAGGAACTCCAAGACGTGTTCAATGAATGACGGCGGCGTTAGCGGGGCATCGCCCTGAAGGTTTACCACAAGATCTCCCCCGTCAAGCCCGAGAGTACCAGCTGCCTCTGCCACTCGCTCGGTGCCATTGCGGCACGAAGCACTGGTGAAAATTGCCGCGCAACCGTAGCTTTCTACGTCGTTCGCGATCCGAACGTCATCAGTTGCGACGTAAATCGCGTCGATGCCGCGGACCTTTCTCGCGACGTCAATGGTGTGTCGAATGGCGGTTTTGCCGTTCAGCTCAACAAGCGGTTTGCCAGGAAATCTTGTCGAGGCGAAACGCGCTGGAACAATTATGATGCGTTTTGAGTGTGACAAGTTGTTCTCCCCCAGTTTTCGCGCATACGCCACACCCTCAGAAGAGGGTTCCGGCTTCCATTTCCTTTTTGGTCTGTCTGGCGATGATCATGTGTAGAGTCTAGCTGGTCCCGTCCCACTTCTCGTGGATTTTGGCGTCGCGGTAGAAGCGCTCGATGGGTATTCCTTGGAGTAGCTCCGAATGTTTGCGGGCGTTCCAAACGTTCCTCGCGCACAAGTCGCCGGCGAAGGGCTTAGCGTGCGATGATTCCTTGGTGAAAGGCAAGCCTGCATCGCAACGCCAGGCGGCATTCCAGATCAGCAATCGGGCTGCGGACATGTCGGCCAGCATGAACTGCATGGCCTGATCAAGGATCACCAAGCTGGCTCCGCTCGCGCGCGCCGTTGGTAGCGCTTTCCGGCCTGGGCGAGGCCCGCCGCCTGCGCCGCCGCACTAAGTCGGCCCGGCCTTCGCTGCCGCCGGGATGGTTCGACCCCGGAGTGCGGTAATCATCGAGAACGACCAGAGTGGGTGTGGGTTGGTTTCCGCGGCAAGGGCAAAGGAGTTCGCGAACGCCGTCATCGTGATGTGTCTTTTCTAATAAGTTGAATCGTTGAAGGGCGCTACCAATCGGTTGGTGCCGACCGTCTGGTCGGTTCCAGTGTAATAGGGGTGGTGATTGCAATGGCGCCAGTTTCAGCCTCTTCGTCGCAAAGTGCCCAGCCTCTGCGGCGCGTCACCTCCAGCTTCTCGATGAGCTCTTCCAGACTGGTGATGGATCCCCCATCGCAAAGCCCCCGGCCCGGTGGTTGGGGGAGAAGCTCGATCCTATGGGGGATCGTGGATTTGGCTGTCGCCGTCGGCGACGGGCTGGGCGGACAGCGCCTATCGCTCGAAATCCAACGAGGAGTTGCTGGAAAGACAGCGTGTGAAGTCCGCCATCAAACACGTCTTCGCTCGTCAAAGGACAAGATGAAGCTCTTCATTCGGACCATCGGCATCATCAGGGCCAAGGTGAAGATCGGTGGCGAACATCGCTCTTTGCTACCTCGTCCACGAGGGCCGCGCCGCAGCATGAAAGGCATTGCCCCGAAAGGAAAGGAAGCATTCCGCCTCACCTCGTCGAACCGATCAACGAGCCGTCCGGCACGCGGAAAATCGTAACCCAATCGGATCAGGTGCAGCGGCAATTCGACGTAAGCGATTGGGTCCGGAAAATCATCTGTGCGCCCGCCTTGCGCTCTCGCTGCCTGTGTTCGGTGTGAATTCGTCGCAAACATTACAAACGTTGAGAGATTATCCGACACTTTTGTCGCGAATGTCATCAAAGCGTAACATGCACGCCTTACTTCGAGAGATACCTAGACATCTAGATCGCATGCGTAGGAGCTGTTTCGACTTCTTGCTTTGGGTGGAGGAGAGTTAATGTTTTTCATCTCGCGAGGCTTGCGTAGCGTGTTCACGCTTTGGGCGATCCTCACCATCGTGTTTTTTGCGACACGAATGACTGGAGATCCCACGTCCTTCCTCATTCCGCCTGACCTGCCCGAGGAACAACGCGTTGAGCTGAGGGCAAGGCTCGGACTGGATGAAGATGTGGCGACGCAATATGTGCGGTACGGCGCCGCACTCCTGCGCGGCGATTTCGGGCAGAGCTTCTTTTCGAACCGGTCCGTGGTCGAACTCTTCGTGGAACGCATTCCCAATACGCTCCTCCTGACCATTCCAGCTTTCGTGTTGTCGATGATCATCGGCATGGCTGCCGGCCTCTGGGCCGCACTACATCACAACACGGTCTTTGATCGCTCCCTCACGACCGCAACAATCGCGGGGCAAGCCATTCCGAACTTCGTTGTCGGCATTGCCGCCATTCTGATCTTCAGCTTCTCCCTGAAACTACTGCCGAGCGGCGGCATGGGCACGTGGAAACATCTGGTCCTGCCTGCAATTACCCTTGCTCTTGCGACCTGCGCCAACATTGCAAGGCTCGTTCGCAGCAGCATGCTGGAGGTCCTGTCTCAGGACTACATACGCTATGCGTGCAGCAAAGGCTTGAGTCCGTTCCGTGTTGTGGTGAAGCACGGGCTGAGAAATGCAATCCTCCCGGTGTTGACCATTCTGGGCCTGCAACTTGGCGGACTGATCGCCGGCGCGGTGGTGACGGAATCTGTGTTTGCCTGGCCTGGAGCAGGACGCCTCGTGATCGATGCGGTCATGCAACGCGATTTCGCGATGCTGCAATTCGGAATTCTCGTATTTTCGGCAGCAATAATCTTGACCAATCTTCTCGTTGACGTGGGTTACGGCTTGCTCGATCCGCGGGTGCGCGGGAGGTCGTGATGAGCATCGAGACCAGCGCGCCGGGAGTGAGCGCTTCCCAAACCGAAGAGGGCCTCTTCGCCACCAATACCGGAAGGCGTCGGCCGCCGACAGTGGCGATCGCCTCGTGCCTCATTCTTATGTTGGCAGCGTTGTTGGCCGCTGCCGCGCCGGTGATCGCACCGCATGATCTCGCCGGTCAGAGCCTTTTACACCGGCTTCGGCCGCCGGCGTTCGCGGGGGGTACGACCGAATACCTCCTTGGAACGGATCATCTCGGCCGAGATCTTTTTTCTCGGCTTCTGTTCGCAACCCAGACCACCTTGCTTATCGCCGGTGCCGGAGTTCTCGTAGGCGTCATCACTGGCACGCTCAGTGGGCTAGTCTCGGGAAGCATGGGAGGATGGATCGACCATTGCTTCATGGCTGTGGTCGATGCGCAGGCTTCGGTGCCGGTCACATTGGTGGCGTTGACTGCGGTCGCCCTCATCGGCCCGAGTCCGCTTGTCTTGGTGCTGATCGTCGGGTTCGCGGATTACTATAAATATGCTCGGGTTGTCCGGGGCCAAGTGCAAGCTCTGCGCGGACGCAGTTTCGTAGAGGCGGCTCGATCCTCCGGCGCTTCCCCTTACCATATCGCGATGCGTCATGTGCTTCCCAACACGTTGTCGCCCGTCATCGTATTGGCCAGCCTGAGCTTCGCCGAGATTGTCGTTCTGGAGTCGTCGCTCACGTTCCTTGGAGTCGGTATCCAGCCGCCAAATGTTTCTCTCGGCTCGTTGCTTGGCGAGTCAAGGAACTACCTGATCACCACACCCTGGCTGGCGGTATTTCCCTGTCTTGTCATCGTCGCAATAACGCTGGCGGCATCGATGATCGGCGATTGGCTGCGCGACACGTTCGATCCCCGGAGCCGCAGCTAAATCGCGCCCCTCTCAAACGCTTCCTGCAGGAAAACTCAACAACTCCAACCTTAGGAGACACTATGCGAAACCTACTCGTAGCGGTCGCTATGCTACTGCCGACCTTCGCGGTCGCGCAGGAAGACACAAGACCCCCCCTCACTGTCGGCGTCAACGCGGTCCGCGCAAACTTCGATCCCGCATTGGCACTTGGCAATGTCGACTTCCCAATGACATACAATATGTTCGACACGCTCGTTGCGCGGGACTTTTCCAAAAGCAAGGATCGGACAGCTTATGAGCTTGTTCCCGGCCTAGCACAAAGCTGGAAGCGGATCGACGATCGTACCATGGAATTCTCGCTGCGGCCGGATGTGCGGTTTCACAACGGTCAGCCCTTTACCAGTGCTGATGTCAAATTCACCTTTGATCGAATCTTGAATCCGGAGTCGGACTACGTCTTTGCCAAGAATCTCCTCAAGGTGATCGAACGCGTCGACATCGTCGATGATCTGACTGTCCGGATTACCACGACAGCTCCGAGCCCGATACTGCTACACCTGCTTGCCTATCATTCGAGCGATATCGTGCCGAAAGCCTATTTCGAGTCGGTGGGAGAGAGCGGCTTCGGCCAAAAGCCGGTCGGGACGGGTCCGTTCGCTTTCGTCAAGCTCCAGCCTGACGAGAGCATGGAACTGAAGGCCAACGACTCCTACTTTCGCGGTCGGCCGACAATCTCGAGCTTGACCTTCAAGGCCATCCCGGAGGTTTCTGCGAGGATCACTGCGCTCGCGAACGGTGAGGTCGATGTCATCAACAGCCTGCCGCCGGATCAATTGGAAGCGGTAAAGAACCTGGGTTGTTGCGACCTCCGCAGCGCGTTGATGAACCATCACTTCCTTATCTACAACACCTTCAACCCAGTGATGGCCGACAAGAAACTGCGGCAGGCACTCAATCTGTCGGTCGATCGCCAGCTGCTTGTCGACACCCTGTGGGATGGCAAGGCTACGCTGCCGCACTCCGCCCAATACGAGGCCTGGGGACCGGAACTCTATAATCCCGATCGGCCAACTCCGGCCTTCGATCCCGACCGCGCGCGCCAGTTGCTCTCGCAATCGAGCTACAAGGGGGAGCCGATCCAATTCGTAACTCACCCGGTCTACTACACGAATGGCGTTGCAGTCGCGGAAGCTGTCGTTCAGATGTGGAAAGCGATCGGCGTCAATGCCAGCGTTCGTGTCGACGAAGGCTGGACGAAGCTCAAAAAGGAGGACCCGGCCCTCACCGTGAGGAACGCGTCTGACTGGGTCGTGCCGACCGACCCCGCGGTCACGCTTTACATGACCTGGGCGAAGCGTTTTTGGAAAGACCAGGAGCGCTTCGTCGAACTCGCCAAAGAAGGCGAGACCACGCTCGATACCAAACGTCGCTACGACATCTATCAAAAGATGATCGATATCTTCGAGGACGAAGCGCCCGGTACGTACCTCTATCGTGCGCCGGAATTCTACGGGGTTCGGACCACCATCCAGTGGCTGCCGAACACCGACTACACGATGGATTTCCGGCCGGACAACATTCACTTCAAGTGAAGGTCACTGTTCCGCTCAGCTACCAGGACGGTTTTATGATGAACGATGCCGAACTCCTGCGCGTCGAGAATTTGCGCACCCATTTTCATGCCCACGATCGAACTGTCAAAGCAGTTGAAGGGGTCTCGTTCTCGGTTCGGCAAGGAAGTACGGTCTGCCTTGTCGGAGAATCCGGCTCAGGCAAATCGGCAACCGCGTTTTCCATCCTGAACCTCATTCCGAAGTCACTGGGCCGGATTGTTGCGGGGAAGGTCCTCTATCAAGGGGAGGACCTTCTCCAAATTCCGGCGCGACGTCTGCGCGGCATTCTTGGCAACGACATCGCTATGATCTTTCAGGAGCCCGCGTCAGCGCTCAATCCGGTCTACACGATTGGCAACCAATTGACCGAGGTTCTGCGGGCCCATCAACGATGCACTCCTCGCGAAGCTCGACGCCAAGCCAGAGAACTGCTCGATCGGGTCGGTATCGCCGATGCCGAGCGGCGCCTCGATGATTATCCGCATCAACTTTCCGGCGGTATGCGCCAGCGGGCAATGATCGCGATCGCGCTGTCATGTCGTCCGAAATTGCTGATCGCCGACGAGCCGACGACGGCCCTCGATGCCACGGTCCAATCGCAAATCCTTGCCCTTCTACACGAACTACAGCAGGAGACCGGCATGGCCATGCTGTTCATCACGCATGACCTCAGTGTCGTTGCCGAAATCGCCGATCGGGTCGTGGTGATGTATGCCGGCCGGATTGTCGAGGAGGGCAATGTCATGCAGATCTTCGACACGCCATGGATGCCCTACACGCGCGGTCTCCTGAAAGCGCGGCCGCAATTGCAGCCTGGCCGCGCATTTCCGCGGCGGCTTTCCGCCATCCCCGGCAGCCCTCCGGAACTTGCTCATCTGGCGAGCGGCTGTTCCTTCCGTCCGCGCTGCAGCCATGCCGTCGCCGACTGTGCACGGCAGATGCCGGAACTCGACATCGCCGACGGCCACAGTGTCCGTTGTTGGCGTTGGCGAGAAATCACCGCATCTGCCGCGAGGCGGGAGGCTGTAGCATGAATGCGTCCTTTGCACATTATGGGTCGCCCAATGGCGGTGTGATGCCGCCCTTCAGCGGTGCGTCTCTGCTTGACGTCGAGGATCTTCGGGTTCACCTGCCACTGCGCAGCAGGTCGCTGTTCCGTCCCAAGCAGTTCATCAAAGCTGTCGACGGAGCATCGTTTTCGATATTGCCCGGCGAGATCGTCGCTCTGGTAGGCGAATCCGGTTCAGGCAAGACGACGCTGGGGCGCAGCTTGCTGCGGCTGACGCCGCCGAGTTCCGGCCGGGTTCGCTTCAAAGGGGTCGATCTGACGACCTTGACGCCAAAGGAAATGCGTTCCTTTCGGCGCCATATGCAGATGGTGTTCCAGGATCCCTACAGCAGCCTCAACCCACGCATGACCGTCGGGGAAATCGTCGGTGAACCGCTGTCGATCCATCATGCTCATCTGACCGCACGAGCACGGCTTGAGCGTGTGGCAGAACTCCTCTCACGGGTCGGAATTTCGCCGACGCATGCCGTGCGCTACCCGCACAGCTTCAGCGGCGGTCAACGCCAACGGATCGCCATCGCCAGAGCACTGTCGACCGAGCCGGATTTCATCGTCGCTGATGAGCCGATTTCGGCGCTCGATGTTTCGGTTCAGGCGCAGATCATCAACTTGATCTTGGAGCTGAAGGACAAGCTGTCTCTGACAATGCTCTTCATCTCGCATGATCTGCGCGCGGTCAGCCACATCGCCGACCGGGTGATCGTCATGTATCTCGGTCGGATCATGGAGATCGCCCCTTCGGCAATGTTCTGGGATGGGCCTGCGCATCCCTACACCGAAGCGCTGCTGGCCGCTCTGCCGGTCGAGCATCCAAAGTTTCGACGAAACCGGGTGGTTCTGAAAGGCGAAGTTCCGAGTGCCGTGTCACCGCCGTCCGGCTGCGTCTTTCGAACCAGGTGCCCGATTGCAAGCCCGGAATGTGCAGCGGCTTCACCGGCACTGCGCCAGGTTGCGCCAGGGCACTGGACGGCCTGCATCAAACAAAAATCTTTCGATTTGAAGGGGTGAGATTGAAATGAAGCGTCGTAAACTCCTGTTGATCATGATCGACGGCGTGAACTCGGACTATCTTGAGAACCATCGGGAGAGGCTCCCGAATTTATCTGCTCTGGCCGACAGCGGATATCGCGTTCGCCGGATGCGTTCCGCCGTACCGGCGACCTCCATGCCGGGTCGGGCTTCCATCCTCACAGGTGTCGATGCAGACAGGCACGGGGTTTTTGGTAATCGCGTTCTGATCGACGGAGCATTCATCGCGGCCGAGGTGGAGCATCTTCTTGTGCCGACAATTGCAACCTTTGCTTCACGCGCGGGCCTGGACGTGGCCTGCGTCGGGCATGCTCTCATCGACCCGGAAGATACCTCCGTCTATGTTCCGCCCAGTTGGATGCGCGGCCCCGGTTTCACCAAGGTTCCGATCGACGGCAGTGCCCCCTACCTCCTGAGAGTCAAAGATCCGCGCGGTCGCTTGGCAGGTGTTCCCCTGCCTTCCTTCGTTCAGGAGTCCGCAAGGCCGGATCTCGTCTCTCGGGTCACTGCGACGCTCATCGACGACCAATTGACCGTCTCCGTCGCCGCAAGGCTGATCGGTTCTAAAGAACCGCCTGATCTGGTCGTCACCGAAATTAATGCCCCGGACATGTTCCAGCATGAGTTCGGCTGCGAGAGCGAAGAGGCCCATTTCTCTATTGCCTTTGCCGACTCTCTCGTTGGACTTTGCCTGGACGCCTTGCGCCGATCCGGCCGGCTCGACGACTACGTGATCGCGATTACCAGCGATCACGGTCACGGTAACATCAACACTTCGATCCTGCCTGAGCTGGTTATTCCCGGAAAAACGTTTTGCACTGAGGGTGCGACGCTGCACGTCCTGGTCGACAACGATGCCGATCGTGCGGAGGTTACGCGAAGGCTCGCCGCCGTGGGGGCGGAACCTTGGAATGATGCACATTTGCCGGTAGAACTTCGCGAGCGCATTGCTACTTTCGTGGCTCCGCCGCAGCATGATTTCGAACTAGTGCCAGCCGGGCATCCGGCTGACCAACCGCTCGGTCGACCGAAATACAAAGCCACCCATGGATTTCGACCAGGCATGCCTGCGGACGATCGTATCTGCATTATGTCCGGGGCCGGTCTGCCAAGTGCGGTGGCGGAAGGAGCTGAAGCCACACGCCTTGCGCCGACGCTTGCATCCATCCTTGGGCTATCCACAGAGATGTTTCCTGATCGGCCGCTTTTCGGGTAAACAGGGTTTCCTGCACCCATTTTGGGGAATGCAATAGTCGTATCGGCAGTTGAAGTGGTGCTTAATGAAACGTTGGGAAGTGGTTCGCTCCGGAATACTCAGCGATATCCATGCAGGAGCCTTCGAGAACGGTCGCCTGCCTGGGGACCTGGCTTTGGCAGAACGATTTGGCGTCAATCGCCACACCGTTCGAAACGCCATCAAGATTTTGGAGTCTGAAGGAGCTCTGCGCGTGCAACATGGTGTCGGTACCTTCGTTGCCGACGATTTCATTTCGCACACCTTGGGCAGTGATCCGAGATTTACGTTCAAACTTCTTGGCCAGAACAAGTCGGTCAAGCGGGAGATCTTGTCGATCAACGAGATCTCTGTCGAACCGGATATTGCGACGCATTTGAAGATTGCGCCCTCGGCGCTCGTGACGGCCGTCAGGACGACTTCGTTCATCAACGATTGGCCCCTGGCGACCGGGACGGCCTATTTTCCGGTCGAGCGAGTTCCTGGTCTCGCCACGGCGTTCGAGGGGCTGAACTCTCCGACTGCGGCCCTGAAGCGCTGTGGCATTCCGAAATACAAGCGAAAATGGACGCGGATTACCGCCCGAAGGCCCACCCAGCAAGAGGCCCGTCTGTTGCGAATATCATCGTCCAGCCCGGTGCTCTTCGAGACCAATGTCGATGTGGCTCCGGATGGATTACCTATCAAATACGCCTTCGGCGTCATACGAGCCGACAGATATGAATACCTGATAGAAGCCGATGACTAAACGAGATTGCTGGCGAACGGGAAGGGAGCTTCATTCGCGGGTTCAGCCTACCAGCGCCGGCCATTTCCTTCTGTTGCTCCGACTAACACTTTTCTGCTGAACCAGCCTCTTGTCATCAAAGTGTTGCAAAAAGCAGATACCTAGACATCTAGGTATCATCTTAGGCCCGGCCCACCGAGGCCTGCAATCGAAGCGGCGAATGCAAGTGCGCAATCAAATTGAAAACAGACGGCGATGGATGGCGGTTCTGGCGCGAACCAAGTGTGATGACCTTGAGCGTGCGTGGAACGATCTGCCCATCGCTCCTCAATATGAATGGCTGCGTCGACCCGAAACCGGCCTCGTGCTGGTGCGTGGACGCGCAGGCGGTACCGGCGGTGCGTTCAACCTCGGTGAGGTCACGATGACCCGATGTGCCCTGAGGCTAACCGAGGGCACGACGGGGTTCGCCTTCGTACTCGGACGCGACCAGCGCCATGCGGAACTGGCGGCAGTCTTCGATGCGCTCCTGCAGCGGGCGGCCGAGAGTCGCGAATTGGTCGCTCAATTTGAAGCGATGCAAGCGAGACGGCGTGAGCTGAAGAGCCGCAAGGCGGCTTCCACAAAGGTCGACTTTTTTGCAATGGCGCGAGGCACGAGCCCGGAATGAACAGCGGTATGGACACTGCCGGGATCAAGCCCGGATTCACAAATCCCGTTTTCGACAGCCAAGACACGTTCCGCCGTATTCTGGATGCCTATGCTTATGTGGGCCGCCCGCAAACGCTTGGCTCTGTAGCTACGGCAGTTGGGCCGCTCGCGCCGGCGACCGTCTCCGCTTGCCTCACATTGGCAGACTTCGAAACGCCGGTCTGGCTCGATTCCCGATCTAATCGTGGCGACGTCCGTAATTACCTTGGGTTTCACTGCGGGACGCCGTTCGCCAATGGCGCGGACGAAGCAGCATTTGCCATCGTGGCCGATTCGACGACGATGCCACGCCTAGCAGGGTTTCGCCTCGGAACTGAGTTGGAGCCCCAGACTTCGACGACCATTGTTGTCCAGGTGCCCTCCTTTACGGATGGTCCCTCGGTTCGATGGCAAGGGCCAGGGATCCAGCACGAGGTTTCGGCCACCATCGAAGGGCTTCCGTCGTGGTTTTGGGAAGAGTGGCAGCTCAATCAGGAGCTTTATCCGATCGGGGTCGATGTCCTCTTTACCTCCGGAAAAGCAATCATTGCTCTTCCCCGCAGCATATCGGTGGAGATCTAAATGGCCTATGTGGCTGTAAAAGGCGGCGAGCAGGCTATCCTCAACTCGCACCGTTTGATCGCAGAGGATAGACGCGGCGATCCTGAAGTTCCCGAACTTACCGTTTCTCAGATCGCCGAGCAACTCGGTCTCGCCGTCGACCGCGTGATGTGCGAGGGCTCTGTCTACGATAGAGAGCTTGCGGCCTTGGCATTAAAGCAGGCCCAGGGCGACGCAGTCGAGGCGATCTTCCTCCTCCGGGCGTTTCGTACGACCTTACCGCGCTTCGCAGTGTCGAATGCGATCGAGACGGATCGGATGGCCATCCAGCGACGGATCTCCGCAACCTTCAAGGACGTTCCTGGGGGACAGGTCCTCGGTTCGACCTACGAATACACGCATAGACTGCTTGATTTCGACCTCCTCGACAACGCTGATGCCGAGGTGACAAGGGCGGAACTGGCTGCGACCCCGCTCGATGCCAATTGTCCACGTGCTTTCGATAGCATCTCCGATGAAGGTCTGATCGAGGCAGAAGTGCCTGCGCCTGGCAAAGCGTCGGTTTTCGATCTGACGCGAGAGCCCCTGGCATTGCCGGCCGGTCGCGATCAGCGTTTGCAAAATCTTGCCCGTGGCGATGAGGGATTTGTCGTGGGGTTGGCTTATTCCGCTCTGCGTGGCTATGGCGCAGCCCATCCCTATGTCGGCGAAACCCGGGTCGGAGACGTCGCGATCGAAGTGGTTCCCGAGGAACTGGGCTTTCCAGTTTCGATTGGAGACATCACCGTCACCGAATGCCAGATGCTTGACTTGTTTGCAGGCTCGGACGACGAGCCGGCACGCTTCACGCGGGGCTACGGGCTCTCCTTTGGAAAGAGTGAGCGGAAGGCGATGGGAATGGCGATCGTCGATCGCTCATTGCGGTCCCGTGAATATGGCGAGGATGTGAAATACCCCGCACAGGACGAAGAGTTCGTTCTTTCTCATA
This sequence comes from Sinorhizobium chiapasense, assembly GCF_036488675.1. Taxonomy (NCBI): domain Bacteria; kingdom Pseudomonadati; phylum Pseudomonadota; class Alphaproteobacteria; order Hyphomicrobiales; family Rhizobiaceae; genus Sinorhizobium; species Sinorhizobium chiapasense. The sequence continues at coordinate 353,172 of NZ_CP133151.1, read as the reverse complement.
CCGACAATCTCGAGGCGGCTGGGTTCGTTTCACATCTGACCTTGCCTCACTACGTTGATTTTCAGGGTGACCTGCAGTTCATACGACAGCTGCGCGAGGAGCAGGTCGGCAGCCCGTCAACGAAGGAGGCGGCGGAATGATCGACGCGCATGAAAATGCGGCCAAGCGTGGCCGCCAAGCCTACAACTTTGCCTATCTCGACGAGCAGTCCAAACGGATGATCCGCCGATGCATCTTGAAAGCGATGGCCGTTCCCGGCCTGCAGGTTCCGTTTGGCAGCCGCGAAATGCCGCTCGCCTACGGATGGGGCACCGGCGGTATACAAGTGACGGCCAGTGTCATCGGACCCAACGACACGCTCAAGGTGATCGACCAGGGTGCGGACGACGCCACGAACGCGGTCTCGATCCGCCGATTTTTCAAGCGCGTGGCTGGAATCGAGACGACCGAAAAAACCGATGCGGCCACAATCATTCAGACCCGTCATCGCGTCCCCGAAACCCCTCTCAGAGAGGGTCAAGTCATCGTATACCAGGTCCCGTCGCCGGAACCATTGCGCAGTCTGGAGCCGAGGGAATCTGAGACGCGGAAGATGCATGCCTATGCAGAATATGGGTTAATGAGCGTCCAGCTTTACGAAGACATTGCACGCTTCGGCCATATTGCCACGGCTCACAGCTATCCGGTGATGACCCACGGGCGCTATCTGATGTCGCCGTCGCCTATTCCCAAATTCGACAATCCAAAGATCGCGAACAGTCCGGCGATCCAGCTTTACGGCGCGGGCCGCGAAAAGCGGATCTATGCCGTCCCGCCCTACACGCGAGTGCAGAACCTCGACTTTGAAGACCATCCGTTCCGGGTGCAGAAATGGAGGCACTGTTGCTCGCTTTGTGGGGCAAGTGACAGTTACCTCGACGAGATCGTCGTGAATGACAGCGGGCAACGAATGTTCGTTTGCTCTGACACCGACTACTGCGCAACGCGTCGAGACCAAGGTCACGTTGGACCGGAGGGTGAAGGTCGGGCTCCCTTTGGTTCGCTCCCGAACTCGAAAACCGAATAGGGATCGGAACCACGATGAGAACTGCAATCCAGGTCCAACCCAGTCGCCGGCAACCACTGCTTTCCGTGCAAAATCTTACGAAGGGCTATGGAAAGACGATCGGCTGCCAGAACATTTCCTTCGACCTCTTTCCAGGGGAGATCATCGCCATCGTTGGCGAATCCGGATCCGGTAAGTCGACGATGCTCAACTGCCTTTCGGGAGGGTTGATGCCGGACACAGGCTCGGTGGTTTACGACCTCAATGACAAGGGGCCAACGGATATTCTGACCTTGTCAGAGCCAGAACGACGCAAGCTGATGCGTACCGACTGGGGACTTGTGCACCAGAACCCGCGCGATGGCCTTAGAATGGAAGTCAGCGCGGGAGGCAACATAGGCGAGCGACCGATGGCCATCGGTGCCCGGCACTATGGCCGCATACGCGAAGAGGCTCAGAATTGGCTGGCCCGGGTCGAGATTGACCTGCGGCGCATCGATCACCACCCGAGAACCTTTTCCGGCGGCATGCAGCAACGTCTGCAGATCGCCAGAATTCTCGTCACCAAACCGCGCCTCGTCTTCATGGATGAGCCGACCGGCGGCCTCGATGTCTCGGTCCAGGCCCGGCTGTTGGATCTGCTGCGACAGTTGGTCCAAGATTTTGCGATTTCCGCGGTGATCGTCACCCATGATCTTTCCGTTGCCCGGCTATTGGCGGACCGCATCATCGTCATGTGGCGGGGCAACATTGTGGAGACCGGTCTGGCAGACCAGGTCCTGGATGATCCGCATCACGCCTACACCCAACTTTTAGTATCATCGGTGCTTTAGATGTTCGGAACTGACACTTCATCGTGCGGTGTGGCGGTCAAACGCTCCATCAACAACGAGCTGACCTTGAGCGGCGCAAGAGTCGTCTTGCTGGACGAGGTTTACGAAGGAACCGTCCATGTGGTTGACGGCTACATCAATGACGTCACTCCGGGCAGAAGCAAGATGCCCGGTGCGATCGATCTCGAAGGAGGCTATCTGATCCCAGGCCTCATCGATCTTCACACCGACAATCTGGAGAAGCATGCTCTGCCGCGGGCCGGCGTGGTTTGGAATCCGCTATCCGCTGTCGTAACGCATGATGCCGTGATGACCGCAGCCGGCGTTACGACGGTTTTCGATTCCCTTTGTATCGGGTCAATGACCCGCGATCACAGAAAGCAAGACGATCGCGCTCGCATTCTGCCCATCCTCGTCGATGGTATCCATAAAGCCCAAGACCATGGCGTGCTTCGAGCAGACCATCTTCTGCATCTGCGCTGTGAGGTGACGGACGAGGACGTTCTGGCCCGATTCACGCCGTTGGTGGACGATCCGCTTGTGAAGCTCGTCTCGGTGATGGATCACGCCCCCGGTCATCGCCAGTCGCGGCAACTCGACCGTTTCCGCCAGATGCAGATCACGCAGTACGGCTGGTCGGAAGAGGATGCCGATCGCCGTATCGAAGCATGGATGGACGCGTCCCGAACGATCGGACCTCAAAATCAGGCCCGGATCGTCGCGCTTGCCCGTGCTCGACGACTACCGATCGCCAGCCACGATGATGAAACAGCCGAGCATGTTCGAGAGGCGAAATCTGCCGGTGTGCTGATCTCCGAGTTTCCGACGACGCGGCCTGCGGCGGAAACGGCGCATTCGCTCGGCGTTCGTGTCCTGATGGGCGCACCCAACGTCGTTCGCGGCAACTCGCATTCGGGAAACGTAAGCGCCCGGGATTTGGCGACAACAGGACATCTCGATATCCTCGCCTCGGATTACGTTCCGGCAAGCCTCCTGCATGCGGCTTTTCAGCTGACGAGAGATCCGGTCGGCATGAGCTTGCCACAGGCGATCTCTACCGTCAGTTCAGTCCCAGCCTCGGCCGCCGGCCTTGCCGACAGAGGTGCGATCAAAATCGGCAGCCGAGCCGATCTCTGCCACATCACCGGGATCAACGACATGCCGCTTGTCCGAAGAGTCTGGAAAGAAGGCCGGCAGGTCTTTTGACAGAACGCAGGCCACAAGACGGTGTCTTCGACCAGACACCGGGAGAACCGTTCCATGAAATCCGTGCTAACGAACACCGCGCTTCACGCCATTGGCCTTTCCAAAAGCTTCACGCTCCACACGCAGGGCGGCATCGTCCTGCCCGTCTTCGACAACATCGAGCTCACGGTGAGATCCGGCGAATGCGTCTGCCTGCACGGACCATCCGGCGCTGGCAAGTCGACCCTGCTGCGCTCGCTCTACGCCAACTATAAGCCGGATGAAGGCCAGATCCTTCTCGAGCATGGCGGCGAGACCATCGACCTGCTCGCCGCCGAGCCCTGGGAGGTGGTGGAAATTCGTCGCCGGACGATCGGCTATGTTAGCCAATTCCTGCGCGTCATCCCGCGCGTCGGTGCCCTCGATGTCGTCGCGGGGCCGGCGATCGCCAACGGTATGCCGGCCGACAACGCCAAGGTGCTCGCCAAAACCCTGCTGACACGGCTTCGAATCCCTGAGCGTCTCTGGTCGCTGGCGCCGGCCACCTTCTCCGGTGGCGAGCAGCAGCGCGTCAACATCGCCAGGGGCTTCATCGTCGATTACCCCGTCCTGCTGCTCGACGAACCGACCGCCTCGCTTGACGCGGCCAATCGCACGACCGTCGTCGAGTTGATCAACGAGGCGAAAGCCCGTGGCGCCGCCATCGTCGGCATCTTTCACGACGAGGAAGTGCGCGAAGCCGTTACGGACACGCTGTTCGAGGTCGGCAATCGATCGGCCGCGATGGTTGCTCTGGCGGAGGCATGCGCCTGATGCCCGCACCATCCACTCCTCGCTACGCCATTTACTATGCACCGGCTCGGGAACACCCACTGAGCGTAGCGGCGAGTGGGTGGCTTGGCCGCGATGCGTTCGGCAAGTTTGATGCAGCCGGTGACGTCCGACCGCAAGCGGACGGCCTGCTAACGTCCGAACCGCGACGGTATGGTTTCCACGCCACGCTCAAGGCACCGTTCCGGTTGAGAGAAGGCACTTCGGTCGACGACCTCGAACAGGCGATCAGGAGATTCGCCGCGTCGCGGTCTTCTTGTCCGATAGGTCCTCTCAGGCTCGATCTTCTCGGTGGCTTCTTCGCGCTCGTCCCCGCCAGCCCCATCCCCGCCTTGCGTAATTTTGCTGCGCAGATCGTAGAAGAGTTCGATCGTTTCCGGGCGCCGATGATTGCATCGGAACTCCAGCGGCGGCTGCAAACTCCGCTCGATGAGATCGAGACCGTTCATCTCGTACGGTGGGGCTATCCTTACGTGCTCGATCGTTTCCGGTTTCATATGACGCTGACCGGCCGCGTTGCCGAAGAGGATCGCGTACAAACAAGAGCGCGTCTGGAAAAGGTCTTCCGGCCGTACCTGCCCGAGGATTACCGCATCGACACCCTGTCCCTGTTCGTCCAGGAGAACGACGGTGGCAATTTTATTGCTCGTTCCCAGTTCGCCTTGAAAGGCGAAGCGCTGCTCAAGGCGGCGATCTGAGGCCAATGAGGTCGCCCCGTGGAGCACACTTATCCTTGTTGTCGGGCTAAGCGGTGCGGGCAAAGACACGTTGATCGACTATGTGCGAAGCCGCCACAAAGATGATCCTCGCGTTCGCTTCATGCGCCGGGTTATCAGCTGACCGGTCGCGGTCGGAGAGGACCGTGAGCCGGTTGACTATGACTAGTTCCTGCGGCGGCTTCTCCAGGTGACTACATCCGTGGCGGGATCGAGAAGATCGTAAGCGGCAAGGAGACCCCGTCTGGCGTAGGGGTTAGCGGTCGGATATCGGTAGCGCACGTTGTGAGCCTAAGTGAGCTTCTATGTCTGCGCCTAGTTCTGGAACTAGAACCTTCCGTAAGATCGAAGCGGTCGCCGAGCGACTTGAGGGTGCTCCACGGCAATTGCGCCGGCGTTGGTCGGATGAGTTCAAGGCTCAGGCGGTGGCAGAGGCATTGGAGCCCGGCGCAAGCGTATCGGCGATCGCCCATCGGATCGGCATTCATCCCTCCCAGCTCTTCGCCTGGCGTCGTGACGCTCGGAACGATGCCTCCCCGCAGCATTCGGCTGGCGAAGTGGCCTCGGCGCGCGCGGCTGCCCCGGTGATCGAGGTTGTCCTTGGCGACATTGTCGTGCGCGCCGGCGCAGATGTCGACGAGGCGCACTTGCAGCGGGTGATCCGGGCGGTGCGTTCGGCATGATCCCCTCCGGCGTGAAGGTGTTCCTGGCCAGTCATCCTGTCGACTTCCGCAAGGGACCAGACAGCTTGCTGTCGCTGGTGCGGGACGCCGGCAGTGATCCGTTCAACGGTGCGCTTTACGTCTTCAGGGCCAAACGGGCGGATAGAGTGAAGATCGTCTGGTGGGACGGCTCTGGGGTCTGCCTTTATGCCAAGCGGTTGGAAAAATCGCAGTTCTGCTGGCCCCGCATCGGTCATAACCGGGTTCAGCTCAACCATGCCCAGCTTCTGGCGCTCATCGATGGCATGGACTGGAAGCGGGTTCGATCTGTGCCGGTCAAGCCGCCGGAAATTGTTAGGTAAAGGCCCTGCGGCGAAGTGAATCAGCGGCCTGAAAGGGCAGGAAAACCGGAGCAAAATGTGCTCTGGTCGGGCCGATGACGCCGCCCGATCTCAATCTCCCGGATGACGTAGAAGCGCTGAAAGCCATGGTGCTTGCCATGGCCGAAAAGGCGGTGCGCGCCGACGCCCTGGAGAGCGAGGTCGCTGATCTCAAGGCGCGAAACGCCGATGCCGACGAGCGCATCGAGCGGCTGCCCCAGATCCTGAAGGCCTTCGATCGCGCCCGCTTCGGCCGGCGATCGGAAAAGCTCGGCTCTCCCACCACGGACGACGAGCAGCAGGCCTTTGTCTTCGAGGAGATCGAGACCGGCATCGCCGCGATCAGGGCACAGGTCAACAAGGGCCGCGAGCGTCCGGATGGCAAACGTCCGCCGCGGCCACGCAAGGGCTTCGCACCTCACCTGGAGCGGGTCGAAGTCGTCATCGAGCCGGAGGAGTTGCCGGAGCATGCCGGCAAGCGGAAGGTGCTGATCGGCGAGGACGTCTCGGAGCGGCTGGATGTCATGCCGGCGAAGTTCCGCGTCATCGTCACCCGCCGGCCGAAGTATGCCTTCAAAAATGAGGACGGCGTCATCCAGGCGCCGGCGCCGGCACACATCATCGAGAGCGGCATTCCGACGGAAGCGCTTCTGGCGCAGATCGCCGTCTCCAAATATGCCGATGGCCTGCCGCTCTACCGACAGGAGACGATCTATGCCCGCGACAAGGTCGAGCTCGACCGCAAGCTGATGGCGCAATGGATGGGCAAGCTCGGTTTCGAGCTGGAGATCCTCGCGGACTATCTCTTCGATGAGATCAAGAAGGGCGAGCGGATCTTCGCCGACGAGACCACCTTGCCGACGCTCGCTCCCGGCTCCGGATCGGCAAAGATGGCCTGGCTTTGGGCCTATGCCAGGGATGACCGACCATTTGGTGGCAGCGGTCCACCGATGGTGGCCTACCGCTTCGAGGACAGTCGAGCCGGCGAATGCGTCGCCCGTCATTTGAACGGCTATCGCGGCATCCTGCAAGTCGACGGCTATGCCGCCTATAACAAGCTGGTCCGCTCCGATGGCGGCAATGACGGCGTCACATTGGCTGGCTGCTGGTCACACAGCCGGCGCAAGTTCTATGAGCTGCATGTCGGCAAAAGTTCCGAGGTTGCAACGGCGACGGTCGAGCGGATGGCGAAGCTCTGGCAGGTTGAGGAGACCATCCGCGGCAAAAGCCCTGAGGCCCGTGTCGCGGCGCGTCAGGAGGCCTCCGCCGCGATCGTCACCGAGCTCTTCGCCCTCTGGCAGAAGACCCTGCCACGCGTCTCCGGCAAATCGAAGCTCGCCGAGGCGCTCCGCTATGCCATCTCGCGTCGCGCCATCTTCGAACGCTTCCTGACCGACGGCCGCATTGAGCTCGACTCCAACATCGTCGAACGAGCAATCCGGCCCCAGGCCATAACGCGCAAGAACTCGCTCTTTGCCGGCAGCGACGGCGGCGGAAGGACCTGGGCAACCATCGCGACGCTGCTGCAGACGGCCAAGCTGAACAACGTCGATCCGCTTGCCTGGCTCACTCAGAGCCTCGAGCGCATCGCCAATGGCTGGCCGAGTTCAGAAATCGACGCGCTCATGCCGTGGAACTACGCCGGCTGAACGGCCTCAGCTTGTCGCTTACAGAAGATCTTCGGCACCAAGAAGCGAAGCTAAAGCCTTTGACGCATGCGATGCCGAAACGGCTTGCCATGGCCTCATCAGATCCACCTCACCGCCATCGCTGTAACATGAAACGTGGCTCGAAGATCATTGCCGCAGCCGGATAGGCGGTAAATATGCCGAAGCCCGCAACGGCACATTGCCTCGATCCAGAGAAAAATGCAGCAAATTCAACTCTCAGTAGAGCAGAAAGCGGCGATCGCTTCCCCAGATACTCCCCGCCAGCCAATTACAGAAAGGACACCAATTGCGCCTCTCCGGCAAGATCAACGTTAAGCGATAGGAAGTAACGCTATCCTACACCTTCTGTCGTGTCTGTCCGGGTTTCGACACAGGTGTGTTTAGGTCATCTTGATTTGCCTGTGACTAAATAGCTGGAAGCAATCGCAAAGTTTTCTTTCGGCCTGGATCAGCAAATTGGCACGACTTTTGTTGGTATTATCGAAGCAAAAAAGAGACCTGTTTTCGCGAGCGCAAAGGCAGTGCAGGTCCGGTAGATGCAACTCTCATGGGCAAGTCCGGGAGGGGTCGTCTCGACGTATTGATTTGTCAGCAAGCGAGGAAACTTCATGAACGACCCTGTGAAAGAAAGGGATGCTTATACCGCCTATGGCGAAATATGGAGTGATGTATACGACGAATATGTAGAAGCGCTCGACAGGTCGATCGAGATCGAGCGGGCAGTCAGTTTTCTTGCGGCCCTTGCAAAGAACGGAAGCGCACTCGAGTTGGGCGTCGGAAACGGCCACTTCGCCTTGCCCCTTTCGGAGACAGGAGTTTCGGTTCACGGTCTCGATAACTCGGAAAGTATGCTTGCCTCGCTTCGCGCAAAGAAAGGTGGGCAGTCTGTCACAGCACACGTAGGTGACATGGCGGAGTTCGACCTGGGTACTCAATATGATCTCGTGTACTGTGTTGGTAACACCTTCTCGCATATGGTGACCGTCGAGCAACAGATCAGTTGCTTGAAATCAACTGCAAAGGCTCTCAAGCCGAACGGATGCTTTGTTGTTGATTTGAGCTATCCATATACCGCTGACTTCGTCGGAGAAGGCATCTGCCGTGACCAGCGAACGACAGTCATGCATGTCGATGAGCAGCGTGCGATGGTTCGCTTTGCCAGACACGACCGCAATCAGCAGCATTTTATTTCTCTGGACTTCTGGATTACACCGGCAGGAAGTCGGACGATGCCGCTTAAGATGCGATATGTCTATCCAACCGAACTCGACTTGCTCGCAAGGATCAGCGGACTTGAGCTTCTTGAGCGTCACGGAAACTGGCTGAGGCACCCGTTTGACAATAAATCTTCGCGATACATGTCGGTGTTCCGCAAAGCACCATGCGAGTGCCCTTAGGACTCCGGACCTTTAGTCGAGTTGGAACAATATCCTACGGGGAGTGGATAGGGGGGGTCCCCCGCATCGTGGCAGAGTGGGTTCGTCAAAATCTGGAGGCTCGTCATGCTTATGTCAGCAGATCAACCTGATGCCCATGCTTTCGGGCGAAATGAAAACTAACCCCTAACGAACTGATCCCCTCTTTTCAAACGAGGAGATGCATGACGAGCGATTTTTCGGCACATCCTGTATTGTCGCGAGCGATGTAGGGCGGGGAGATGCTTCAGGCTGATGAGGTGGTCGGCGAGGACCGCCCACGACCGGCGGCAACAGCGAGACCAAGGCGCCTGTCCAACGCTAAACAAAGCGCAATAGACGAGCGTAACAGGCCGAACATCGTGATCGCATTGGCGGGATTCACGAGATAGCGAAGCATCACCTTTCTCCTCGACCGAGCCGCTAACACGCGATATTGCGGGCAGTCAGGAACAGCGCTTCCGCGATGCGCAGATCATCCTCGTTATCGATCTCATACCACCTTACGTCGTCACATCTGGCCGCGGCGATCCGCAAGTCCTTTTTCTGCACCAGCCCGGAGAGTAGCTCTTCAGTATACGACATTACGGCGCCACTGCCGATGAGATCGTCGAGGTGTGGGACAATCGTCTCGCGGAGATCGTTGCCGGAAAAGCGGATCAGGTTCATCGTCCTAAAGAGCGGCGGCGACCCGTCAATCAGGTTTGTGGCCGTCTGCTTCATCCGCACTTCGGCGATATCGCCGTTCTCTGTTAGGACAACAGCAGAGCCTTCCATCGACCGGTCGAAGGGTGCGACCGCGGCGACATTTTCTGCTTCTACCGTCCCGAGATAGCGAAGTGCATCCAGCTCGAAAAAGACATCCCCTTCCAGGAGGTAGATGTCGCCGGTCAGCAGCGCATGGCGCGCCAACCAAAGGGAATAGGCACTGCCGGTCTTGTTGAAGACAGGGGATTCGACATAGCTAATTTCGAGATTACCGAAGTGGTTGCCGCAGGAGTACTGGATATCATTCTTGCGGTAGCCAACGACGATGGTGACTTCCTCGACGCCGACAGCTTCAAGGTTGCGCAGCGCGTTGTGGAGGATGGGGATACCGTTGACTTCGACGAGCGGCTTCGGCCGCAGGTCGGTCAAAGGCCGCAGGCGAGATCCGCAACCTGCGGCGAGTATGACTGCCGTCTTGGGAGCATTCGTCATCCTTGTAGTTCCCTTCTGTTGGCGCCGCTGCATGATCTTGTCATTCCCAGGCGTTCAGGACCTCGACGAGCCGGGTGAGGCCGATCTCCAGTTTTTTGGGCGGTACTCCGTAGGAGAGGCGAAGGCCAGCCGGGTCACCGAATGTCGTGCCCGAAACCGCGGCCACCCCCGCTCTCGTCAATAGAACGTGCACGATATCGTCGGCCGTCATGGGCTCATCATTGCCGAATCTCAGGCGCAGCAGACCGGAAACGTCGAGGTAGAAATAGAAGCCTCCAGTCGCCTTCGGCACGGGAATCCGCGTCAGGGTCGAAAGCGCGCTGAGACCCGTCTGCCGGGCTCCCGCGAGGTGCGACCGCAGGTGCCTCTCATAGCTGCCATCGCTGTTTAGAAGGTGTGCGAGCGCTGCGTGCTGCGCGATCACGTTCGGGTTCGAGGTTGTATGTGATTGCAGGGCCTTCACCGCGCTGATCACCTCTTTTGGTCCGGCGAGATAACCGATCCTCCAGCCCGTCAGTGCCAGCGACTTGCTAAAGGAGTTGACAATCAGGGTGCGCGAGCGAGCTTCCGGAAGGATCGAGACGATCGGACAATGGGCATCGTCAACGTGAATGAAATCGCCATAGCATTCATCGAAAATGATCCATAGGTCGCGTTCGATCGCAAGCTTCCCGATGCCAACCAACGTTTCGGAACCATACACGGCGCCGGTTGGATTATTCGGGGTGTTGACAACCACGGCGCGGGTTCGGTCGGTGATTGCGGCCGCGATATCCTCGACTCTCGGTACATAGCCATTGGCGCGCGTCTCCACGTGGACGGGCTTTCCGCCAGCGATCAGTACCTGCGCCGGAAAAGTCGTCCAGTACGGCGCGGGAATAATGACCTCGTCACCAGGATTGAGCAGGACCATGGCAGCGTTGAACAGCGCCTGTTTGGCGCCACACGTTACGGCGACCTCATCGGCGCGCCAGACCTGGCCGGTATGGCCGGAGATCTTCTGGGCGAGCGCCTCGCGAAGCTCTATCATTCCGATGGTGTCGGTGTAACGGTTGATGCCCCTGCGGATCGCATTGAGCGCACCGACCCGGATCGTCGGGGCAAGATCGCTCCAGATCTCGCCGGCAGTCAAATCGATGATCTCTTTTCCCGACCCGGCTGCCGCCTCGGCCGCAGCGCGCGCCGCAGCCGTCCCCGACGATTTGAACAAGGCTGTCCGCTCCGCAAGCATGAGAGCTTCCTCGAATTGATATCGGAGTCGCCGCGATTCTCTCAGCGGCGTGCTCCGTCATAAGTGCTTCGGCAGATAGCGATCTTCGGCCGCTGCCAATTCATCGTAACCCAAGAGGCGGAAGACCTCGTCGAGTGTGGCGACTTCCGGCTCAACTCCGGCAATGCTCTCCTCGGCGGCTATGCGAGCGCACGCCGCACGCATCCCGGCGACTGCAGCCCGCATCGCATGGTTGGCCCAGATCACCGTCGAGATGCCGGCATCTCGATAAGCCGAGACCGGCGTGCGGTAGTATTTCGTGGGCACGATCACGATCGGAAGCGTCTGCCACTCTTTCGCGAAAGCGAGAATCTCGTCCGCCTCGCTCTTACGTGAATGGATCAGGATCGCGTCGGCGCCAGCGTCAGCGTAGGCGTCTGCGCGGCGCAGCGCCTCGTCCAGACTGTAACCGGCGATCAACGCTTCGATGCGAGCGACCAGCAAGAGGTCGTCCCCCGTCGTGTCCTTGATTGCTTTGAGGCGCCCGGAAAACTCATCGATATCGACCAGCGGGTGGTGGTCTCCCACGAAACTGTTTCTCTTCGGAAAGACCTTGTCTTCCAGGCAGACGCCGGCGCCGCCATGCTGCAAGAGCTTCATCGCCAGTAGCCGGGCGTTGTTGAAATTGCCAAACCCAGACTCGCCATCGACGAGGATCGGTAGTCCGCTGGCGTCGGCCATGCGCTCCACCACGTCCACGACTTCAGTCCAACTCGCCTCGTTTGCGTCTCGATAGCCGAGCGCTGAGGAGATCGAAAGTCCGGAGGCCCAAAGTCCCTTGAAGCCGGCCTGAGCGGCGATTGCTGCCGAAAGCCCGTCATGGGCCTCCATGAGGAAAGACAGCTCGCTGGAGAAAATAAGCGCACGAAGGATCGTCGTCGGGTCCTCAACGGCGTCGATCGGCCTGGCTATAAAAGCTGCCCGATTCATTGTCATCCCTCCTTCATAAAAGCCGAGGCTGAATGCTTTTGTCGCGAAATGCAATAGACTAATCTGGTATATTTCAAATAATACTCTCGCGACGAATTCCATCATAGAATTAATAGTTGGGAGTCGTTGCAAACTAATAATAATACAACGGAATTATATTTAAAAATATATCGCATCGACAACGCGTCGTCTCTGACAATGATTGTCGTAATATTACGGTGTGCTAAACCGAGCCACAAAACATCTATTAATGGTTGTCGCCAGATATATGGGGCGTGTGACAGAACGAACTTTTCTGGCATGCAGTTTGGATATCGTTCAAAAAACGACAAAGGAGAGCGCAGAGATGTGGTTCTGTGAAAAGGCCGCCCAGTGTCATGGAATAGACCTATCAAAATTTCCCACCGAACCGGCGGCGCGTGGAAAGGCCGACGCAGCCTACGATGCATTGGTTCAATTGCTCTGCAGCCACGCCTTGGTGCCGGGACAGCATCTCAGCGACAGGGACCTGGCGTTGAAACTCAAGATTGGCCGAACTCCCCTCCGCGAAGCACTTATCCGACTTGCAGCTGAAGGAAAGATCGTATCCCTTCCCCAAAAGGGCTACTTCACGAGGCCCCTCATCGAGTGGGCTCTGTTGGACTCATATGCCGTGGCACGCGAAATTCTTACCTTCGCATTAGCGCGCGTACGGCCTCAGGCTACATGCCACCCCGCGCCCTGCGATCAATTGAGGCCGGCCGAAATCGCACTTAGAGCGGAAGCGATCTTCACCGAAATCGCCCAGGCGGCATCGAACTGCGAGATGTGCAAAATCATCGACAAGTTCTGTTTTTGCACTCACACCGTACGCATGGAAATAGCCGCATCTGAGCTTTCACCTTCTTTCGGGAGAAGCATCGCAACGCTAACGGACGCGATGCGCCAACTCGGCAGCGCAACGGGCGTGGTGGAATCCGCATTAATAAGCCACCTTGACTTGGAACTGGGTGCTCTGCCGCGTGTCGTGCAGGATATGAACACACGATGGCTTACAAGCTTCCCCCTTGTAGCGAGAAGCTTGTAAGTCAATTCCCCCGTTCCAAGGAGGGAAAGCAGGTCCAATGTACACGCCTACATCAGGAGGAACTCACCCCTTCCAATTAAGTTCATCGGGGCAATTTGCGGTGCTTCGGCTGAAGTGGGAAGCACTGCAACATCCAAGGTATGCCTAATCGTCCATTGGGCATTCGGCAGGAGCGTATCCTTAGGCGTTCCGCTTCAGGATCTCCGTCAATCGGGCGAGCTCCGCTGTCCGATGGAGCAAGTTGGGGCTCCTGCTGAATACACGACCCCCTTGCCGCTCCGCCCGTGGCGGAGCGGTTAGTCCAACACCCATTGTGTCGTAAGCCTTTGCCGCACGGCCGAGTTCAGTCGGTGTAATGCTACCTTTTTTGATGCGGCATTCGGCATAATCCAGCAGGCTTTGCGCGGGCTCACGCCTCGCTACCAAAGCAGCTTGAGGCCCGACATCAGCAAAATAGCAGCGAGGATCGCGCGCAACCAACGATCTGCCAGATATCGGCTTCCAACGAATGCGCCGATCGATCCGCCCACCGCCACGGAAAATAACCAAAATGGCAACGATGTTGGCAGGGCATTCCAATATGCATAGGCGCCTATCAAGGCGGCGGCAGAGTTGATCAGATTATAAGCTGCTGTTGTAGCTGCTGTTTGATGCGCGCTTCCCCAATTCATAACCAGCATCAATGGGGCAAGGAACACGCCGCCGCCCGTACCGGTTGTCCCCGCGAAGAAACCGACAATAGCTCCTGTCGCTAAAGCAGGCCAGAAGGGCGGCACGCTTGGTGAGGCGACAGTTGCACCTTTGCAAAGTGCAGACCGGACCATTTGGGCCGCAGAGAGCACGAGGATCACACCCACAATCGGATAGTAAAGTTCTTCCTGAAGATGAACGGCTCCGCCGACCAGGGAGAAAGGGAAGCCCAAAATGACAAAAGGATAGACATTCCGCCACGATAAGCGTCCAGACTTCATGAAATGGAACGTGCCGATCGCGGCGACCAAGAGGTTCAGGGCAAGGGCTGTAGTCTTCATGGCCGCCGGGGCGAAACCGACAAGTGCCATTGCGGCGATATAGCCCGACGCTCCAGCCTGCCCGACTGCCGCATATACCAATGCGATGACAAGGAAGGCTGCCGCGAGCCCGATCACTTCAGTATCCAACGGCTTGCCCACTTTCTCGGGTCACTTCCTTGATGCGTGCAGCGCGTGACCACTGCCGGATGCTCGACCGCGGAAATCACAATCCTCTGTGCGTTCAGACATCACCTCAACTGCCGAAAGTATTGCTGCATCATGACTTTCAGTCCCGCCCGAGGTGAAGGCGATATCATTAGTTGAACTCCACGCCTGTCAGCGCTTGCATCTGCCGGCGCGTCTTTCTCCACCGCGGCCCTAACCGAGGAGCAAAAAACATGCCTGGACGAAGGATTCCGAATTGATCGACTGCGGTTTGGGAGAGCCCGGCGGTTACGGCGGCGATGGTATTCAGGGTGAACCTTGGCGCTTGGAACGCCTCAAGGACTGGCAATTTCCCGGACGGGGCGATAAGCCGATTGATGTGCAGATACTCCATGCCGCCTGCCGTTCGGCGACCAAGGCGACCGCATTGACCAAGCGGATCAGCGTGCACATGCTGCGGCACAGCCTTGCCGCCCATCTGCTCGCCAAGTGGTGCAGTTATGATTTTCTCTGAATGTGATCAAGGCTCGATTAGGGTTGGGTCTGCAGCCGACGCAATGTACAGAGCTTCATCAAGCTGAACAACACTGCGCCTGCTCCTGGATGGCCCACGGTCAAGGGAGCGGAAAGGGAAAGCGCTGCGCTTGGGGGGCGCAGCGCAATTCCGCATGGGTTTTCTGAATCAACAGAACATGAAATCCGACGCGGTCAGGCCCAGGCCGGCCAATTGGAGCAAACTTTGCACGTTGCCCAGGTGCGCGAAGTCGTCCACGTGGTTTTCGGAGGTAACATAACCCAGATCCGCCGTCATGGTCCTATTATCGAAATAGGCAATGATATCGCCTGCAGCCTCGCCGGAGATATCCCTGGCTGCGGCCGAGCCGTCGGCGAAACTGTGATCAGTGATCACTACGACGTGCTCGCCGTTCGCGCCATTGGCGGGGCCGCTGTAGAAGGTATCCACCTGATTGCCAGGCCCGGCGTGATTAACGAAATTAGCTTCAAGACCATCGCTGCCAAGGCCTACCGCATCGAAGGCGAAAGTATCTTGCGCTGGGTCAAAATCCACAATGGTGGTGTGGTCCTCCGCGTTCGGCCCGTAGTTTTGATCAAACCCGGGAAGCGGGTTGTGGAACTGGAACACAAAGGTGTCGTGGCCGGCACCTCCGGTCAAAGAGTCCCTGCCGTCGCCCGCGAAGAGGGCGTCGTCGCCGGGGCCGCCGTAGAGCTTGTCGTTGTCCGCGCCGAGGATGGCCGGAGCAGGGATGCGCGGGTTGCCGCGGCCAAGGTCGCCGTAGAGGTAGTCGTTGCCCTCGTCGCCAAAGACGTGGTCATTGCCCACGCCACCGAAGACTCGGTCATTGCCCTCGCCGGCCGAGATGGAGTCGCTGCCGGCGCGACCGTCGATCCAGTCATTTCCCGTGGGATCGACTATCACATCATCACCATTGCTGCCAAAGAGACTGTTGCTGCCCTGGCCGCCCTGAATTGTCTTTTCCATCGCGAGTCCTCTTTATGAAACAGCCCCACGACGCCACTGGACTCATTCATATGCCGTATCGGGCAATTGGAGTAATTGATTGTTTGGATAGCACACATCGACATAGCGGATGCATCCACGTGCGCTTCGCCGCAAATTGGAACCTACATGACCAGTGATCTGAACTTGATCTGAAGCCTCCCGCGTGGAGGTAGTCATCCAGATAGTGCTCAAGTGTTTGATGGCAGGGCATTTCATCCGGCTTACACCGGCTCACGTTTAGGCGAGTGTTTGAGTTTGGATTGGATCGCGGCGTTTGCATGCGTTCCCCGGCGCGTGTCGATCCGCCAGCCTCCGTGTGTCCCAAGCAGAACAAGTATGTCGCAAACCGGACCAAAACAGTTGCCGAAGAGACATAGGCGCCGGTGTGGACAAGTGGTTCCGGGTCAACGGCACGCAACTTGCTTCGATAATTTTGCAGGGCGGATGTCTGCAGTGCCTCAAGGAGCTAACGGGTGATTGATCAGCATCTGACTTTCAACGCGCGTAAGCTGATGGCGGTCCTTCATGGACCAGGGGCCGACCAGGATACTGTGCTGCTCAAATTAGCGACGATCTCATCCGCGCTGGTGCGTGGGTCGGCGCATCGTGCAGCGGAATCTCGAGGCGCCTGTGACGGGCCGCACCAGTAATTAACATCGAGGATCGCCGGGTGATTTCAATCGAGCGCATAAGTGCATGACCTTGAGGGGAAACCAAGTCGTGAGCAAGCCGATTCCAGATCATGTCCCGCCGGAAATGGTAAGGGATTTCAGTTTGTTCACGTCGCCCGGCATGGGGCCCACGCCAGACGGGGATCCTCACGCAGCTGTCGCCTGCGCCCATGACGCGCCGTCCATCTTTTATTCTCCCAACAACACTCGCGACGGCCGGGGTACCTGGGTCATTACGCGTGCCAAGGACCAGCGCAGGGTACTGCACGACACCGCAACATTTTCCAGCCATCGCAGCATCTTCGCCTCCGCGCTCGGCGAAAACTGGCCGATGATACCGCTGGAACTCGACCCACCAGCCCACGGTGTCTTTCGTTCGCTGCTCAACCCGTTGTTGGAGCCCAAGCGGGTGATGGTTCTGGAACCGGCCATCCGTGAGCGCGCGATCGTGTTGATCGACGGGATCTCCGCGGCGAGCACAAACTGCGACGTTATGAAGGATTTCGCTTTTCCCTTTGCGGTCAGTATTTTCCTTCACTTTCTTGGCCTGCCGGATGAGCGGCTCGACACATTCGTCGGCTGGGGGAAGGATCTGCTCCACGGCGAGGGCGTCAAGCGAACGGCAGCCGCCCGGACGATTGTGGCGTTCATCGATGACCTTGCGGCCGTGCGCCGCAAGGAACCGACCGACGATTTCATGACCTTCGTCGTGGAGGCTAAGGTCGATGGTCGCCCGCTGACCGATGAGGAAGTCCGTGGCATTGGCGTACTTGTGTTCGTCGCCGGCCTCGACACGGTCGCAACGGCAATAGGATTTGACCTGGCCTATCTCGCTCGCAATCCGAAAGACCAGCAATTGCTGCGGAGAGAACCGGATCGAATTGGGCTCGCGGCCGAAGAATTGCTGCGCGCCTATTCCACCGTGCAAATGATCCGCGTGGCAAAGAAAGACATCGAGTTCGAAGGCGCGCCGATCCGTAAGGGGGACTACATTTCCTGTGCCACGATGATCGCCAATCGCGATCCGGCAGAGTTCGAGAACCCGAACACGATCGATTTGGCACGGGAAGACAACCGCCACACCGCCTTCGCCTATGGTCCCCATCGTTGTCTTGGCTCGCACCTCGCCCGGCGGGAGATCGTCATCGGCCTGGAGGAGTGGCTGTCCCGCATCCCTGACTTCCGTATCAAGGAAGACACGGCGCCCATCACCTATGGTGGCCATGTGTTCGGAATCGAGAATCTGATTCTGGACTGGTCCTGAATATAGGCGAGGGAGCAAAGACATGGAGGTACCGCATGCGCATCATCGTCCACAATGACAAATGCCAGGGGCATGCTCGCTGCTGGGCGCATGCGCCGGACGTCTTCAAACTGGATGACGAGGGCTACATCCTAGCCGGTGACATCGAGGTCGCGGAGCGGGACGAACTACTCGCGACGCGAGGCGCTCGATCCTGCCCCGAACGTGCGCTCGAAATCGATCGCGCATTCGATGCGTTGCTTGATCGGTTTTTGTTCAATCAAGCCTGTGGAGGGTTTAACACCTAAATGGAGTTTCGCCGGCACAGGACGGCGCGTGGCCTCTATCCAGACACCGCGTGCGGGAAGCCACTCAACGCTGTCAACGCCTCCGGCACTGAGGTGCTTCACATCGGTGCGCAGCGGCAGGCCGTTTTTGGCTGGAGTGCGGCTGTGCCTTAGTCCGAAATCGTTGCTGCGTATACGGATACGCAAAAGCGCCATTTCAATCTCAGAACCTGCTACCAAGCCATGGACCACAAAAAAATCGTCGAATTGCTTGACCGGGAGGCGATCCGCGACTGCCTCTATCGATACTGCCGGGGGATAGACCGCGCGGATGAGGCGGCGCTGCGCAGCTCCTACTGGCCGGATGCCTATGACAACCACGGGGCCTATGCCGGCTCGGCCGAAGGCTTCATTGAGTTCGCGCTCGGTGTCTTCAAAACCGAACCGCGCAACATCCATCAGATCACGAACGTTCTGATCGAGTTCATAGGCCCGGGAGAGGCCGCCGTCGAGAGCTACTTCACCGCGCTGCAACGCGGACCGGACGGCGGCAGGACGATCCGGCAGGTTCTGCTTTGCGGTCGATACTGTGACCTGTTTCAAAAGAGGGAAGGGGAGTGGCGAATTGCCGAGCGCACGGTCGTCTACGATTGGCTCGAGGAGCAGAGCCCGCAGACGGCCTCGGAAATAGAGCGGTTCGGTCTCCGCCGGCCGATCGGAGTATCGCATCCGGACGATCCGGTCTACGCGCTTAGGAAACGCCGCATCCCTCCAAGAGCGAGAAAGTGAGGCAATCGCTGCTGGGCTGCAACGCGCGACGTCGATCCGGGGCGGAGCTGGTCGTCACCACCACGGGCTGCTGTACCGCGACGCGGTCCTTACCCTGAAATCGCTAACGTTGATCAGGAGAACTTATCTCAATGAAGCAAGCAGAGCGCGTCGTCATCATTACAGGCGCTGCAGGCGGGATCGGCCGTGCCCTGGTCAATGCTTTTGCGGCGGACGGAGGCACTGTGGTCGCCGTAGACCTCCCAGGCAGCGGCATCCTTGAATTTGCCCGCGGTCTCGGCCACCCGCATCTCGGACTTGAGTTCGATGTCTCGCGAGAGGTGGATATTGTTGCGCTCTATAACCATGTCGACGCACAGTTCGCGCGCATCGACGTGGTCGTCAATAACGCGGCTATCGGGCCTAGCATGGATGCGACCGTCGACACCAGTGTCGACGCTTTCCGACGCGTCTTGGCAGTAAACCTGATCGCGCCTTACGTTATGACGCGGGAGGCGGCGCGGCGGATGGAGCCTGGCGCTGTCATCGTCAACGTAGCCTCGCTGGCGGGCGTAGTAGGCAATCCCAAACGCAACGCCTACGCCGCCTCCAAAGCGGGCCTGATCTCGATCACGAAATCTTTGGCATGCGAGTTGGCGCCGCGCGGCATCCGCGTGACCGCAGTAGCGCCGGGCTATGTGCGCACGCCGATGGTCGAGCAACTGGAGCGTGCCGGCGCGGCGGATCTCGCCGCTGTTCGCCGCCGCGTGCCGATGGGGCGGATGGCGCGCGCCGACGAGATCGCCCGGACGGTGCGGTTTCTGGCTAGCCGGCACGCGGGTTACATCAACGGTTCGGTGCTGACTATTGACGGTGGTTGGATGTCCTTCAACCAGCCGGGTAATGCGAACCTGTCAGCGGATGGGACGCCAACAGCCGAACTCTTTCGTCCGGTCGGGCACGTCGGTGCGCGAGTCGTGCTTGTCACAGGCGGGGCGAACGGTATAGGCGCCGCCGTCGCTCGCCGTTTTGCCGCAAACGGCGATACTGTCGTTATTGTTGATAAAGATGGTGCTGCAGCAGCAACGCTCGCGGGCTCTCTCGGTGGCAAGCATATGGCGAAATCCGTGGACGTTGCCGTCGAGAGTGACGTGGTGGCGCTGTTCGAGGAGCTGCGAGTGCGCTTTGCCAGGCTAGACGTCCTCGTCAACGCCACTGTTGTGGTCGACAGTTTTGTCCCACGCCTCCAACAAACAACAGATGAGATCAAACACGTCCTGGATGTCAATCTCACCGGCGCCTTCATCTGCGCGCGTGAAGCTATCAAGACGATGCGCCCCGGCGGCGTGATTCTGAATGTCGGCACGGCCCACACCTTTCTGCCCTTCGCGCCGCGCCACGCCTATGAAGCATCCCAAGCCGGGATCGAAATCCTGACGAGGTGCATGGCGGCCGAACTCGGGCCCGTTGGCATTCGAACAGCCGCCGTCATGTCCGGCTACACCAGCACGCCGGCCGTCGCTCAGTCCGCAAACGTCGGCAGCATCGCGCCGAAAGGGTTTCGGCCGAGTATTCCCGTGGCCGGGATAGGAAATCCGGGAGACGTAGCTGACGCAACATTCTTCCTGGCTTCGCCTGACGCCTCATACGTCAACGGTTCGACCCTTTGCGTGAACGGCGGCCGCTCTTCTTCTGGCGATGCTGGATTTGCAGGCGACCTCGATCCGGAACAGCCAATGGAGGCCGCCAAATGGTTGTGGACTATGCCCTAGGCGACCGCGGCGGCCCGTCGAAACAATCCCAGGCATAGGGAACTCGCGACCGCGAATGGCAGGCGAATTGCCGAAAAACCGTTGGCCGCAAACATCGCCCGTTGCGGCCACGACATTCGCGAACCTCTCGAGCAGCCCGATGGACAACCTCTCCGCAACCCGAAGGAATTGCCATGGAATTCGCGACATTCATCCTTGCCGCCCAGCGCGGCTATCATCAATCGTCCGACACAGTCATCCGCAACTCAATCGAACAGGCAGTGCTTTCCGAGCAGGCTGGCTTCAACACCGCATGGTTTGCCGAGCACCATTTCAACAACTACAGTCTGGTGCCGTCGCCCTTGATGATGGTTGCGCATTGTGCAGGCCTGACGACCACAATTCGCCTGGGCACCGCCGTCTGCGTGCTGCCGCTCTATCAACCGCAGCGCCTGCTTTCCGAGGTCGGCTTCACCGATATCGTTTCGAACGGTCGCCTTGAGCTCGGCGTCGGCTCTGGATACCAGAAGTTCGAGTTCGAGCGCTTTGGCGTCGATGTCGACGAGGCGCCGGCCGTCTTTTCGGAATACCTTGACATCCTCCTCAAGGGGCTAAACCAGGAGATCTTCGAGCACGACGGCCAGTATGAGACGATACCTCCCACCGCGATTTCAGTGCGCTCCATCCAGAAGCCGACCCCGCCGATCTGGATTGCGGCCGGGTCGGAGCGCAGGATGAGAAGGGCCTATCGCGAGGGCCACAATCTGTTCGTCACAGCATTTCACGACGGCTTGGATGCTTTAGGCGCGCGGCGCGAAAGCATCGAGAGCGCGGCGGCCTCCGAGAGTAAGAATGTCACGAATGCCAAGATATCGCTGCTACGCTGCTGCTTTGCCAGCGACCACGAGGCGGAGATCAACAGCTATCTCGACAACGCCCGCTTCCAGCGACGGTTATCTGAAGCGTTGCATCAGCGCCGCCAGCAGAGCCGGGACGGCTATCTGCTTGAGGAAACCCCGACGCAACAGGACCTGTCGTTCGAGAGTATGCGCGATAACCTGCCGATCGGCAGTGTGAATCGGGTGATCGACCGGCTGCTGGAAGAAATTAGTGTGTTGAAACCGTCTCAGATCGCCATTCAGACCCAGTTGGGCGATTTCGACCAGAAGACGATGCTCCGGCAAATCGAGCTTTGGGGAGACAAGATCATCCCCGCGGTCAACTCGGTCACGCGCAACGGCCCGGCCGAGGCTCTATCCGGCCATGCTCGACGTGAGGTAGCGATACGGCCGGCGTAGGCGCGGGTTCAAGCAATGTCTCTCAGACCGTGCTGTGTGCTCTTTGGACATGGGCGGCTTGTCGGGACCCGCTGCAAGGCAGGATCGGAAGCGAACCGCGATACAAAACAGTCATCCGACCGCGTCGGCTGACCCCTACGAAAGTCTGCCGGCGTCCGCCTTGATTTCGAACCAATTGTATTACTAATTAAGAAAACTGGTGGTTTGGGATGGCATACATCCACGCTATGGATAGATGAAGATATGCGGTTCAAGGGCCTTGATCTAAATCTGCTCGTCGCGCTCGACGCTCTAATGGCCGAGCGGAACCTCACGGCGGCGGCACGCAGCATCAACCTGAGCCAGCCAGCGATGAGCGCGGCCGTCGCCCGGTTACGCACCTATTTCCGCGATGAGCTATTTACAATGGCTGGCCGCGAATTTATTCCAACACCGCGTGCTGAAGGGCTCGCCTCCGCGGTGCGCGAGGCTCTGCTGCACATCCAGCTCTCGATTGTTTCCCGGCAACCGTTTAACCCGGCCCAGTCGGATCGTTGCTTCAGGATCATCCTTTCCGATTACGTCACCCTCGTGTTCTTTGAAAAGATCGTGGAGCGTGCGGCGCAAGAAGCTCCCGGAGTCAGCTTTGATTGTCTGCCACTCGCCGACGACTTCGAGGAGCTTCTCCGGCGCGGCGACATCGATTTTCTGATTATGCCGGACGTGTTCATGTCGACGCATCCTCACACAGCACTGTTTGAGGATAAATTCGTGTGCGTCGGCTGCCGGACGAACGAGCAACTGTCAGAGCCACTTACATTCGAGAGATACATGTCGATGGGGCATGTTGCAGTCAAATTCGGGAATATGCGGAGACCCACCATCGAAGGGTGGTATTTGCGCGAGCACGGTCTCAAGAGACGTGTCGAGGTTGTCGTACAGGGTTTCAGCATGATTCCGCCCATGCTGGTGGGGACCGAGCGTATAGGGACCGTGCCCTTGCGGCTGGCGCAGCATTTCGCAAAGACAATGCCGCTGCGGATCGTCGAACTTCCGCTGCCACTTCCCCCACTCACCGAGGCCGTTCAGTGGCCGGCCCTTCACGATAGCGATCCGGCAAGCCTCTGGATGCGCGAGATGCTATTCCAGGAGGCGTCCCGTATGGGTTTGCCGCGTGCCCCGGAACCCCTGGAGGCTCCTGGATTTGATCTCGTCGTTCAATAGCTCTCGCGCGGATGAGGCGCTGCTCGCAAAAAGTGCGCTTCGTCATCGCCAGCCTTCCATGAAGCTAGTATTGCTCTCCCCTTTTTGAAATCCCTCGACATTGCATCCTCGGCGCGGGCCGGAGGATACTCTTGCCGAAGCGTGCGGCCAGCGCGCTTCGGTTAAGCTGTTGTCGCGATAGAATCAGACGCGGGTCCAACGTGCGGGCCTGTCGTCGTCCGCGTGCGCCATCCCTCACTCGGCGCTTGCGGAATGCACTTTTTAGCACTCTCCACCGAAGAGTGCTAAAAAGTTGGTCGCCTCCTCTTGAATTCGATTTTCGACACAACCAGATCAACTACTGCCAGTTGCCGGGACGGGCTGCCCGTACGGAGTCCATTGGTCCGGCAAAGGGCATTCATCGATCCGTTTATCCAGGAGGAAGGCATGAAGTTCCAACCGCTCCACGATCGCATTCTTATCCGCCGCGTCACGTCCGAAGAGAAAACCAAAGCCGGCATCATCATCCCGGATACGGCCAAGGAAAAACCGCAGGAAGGCGAAGTGATCGCCGTCGGTCCGGGCGCTCGCAACGAGCAGGGTCAACTCGTGGTGCTCGACGTCAAGGTAGGAGATCGCGTGCTCTTCGGAAAATGGTCAGGCACGGAGATCAAGGTCGATGGCGAGGACCTGCTCATCCTGAAGGAAGCCGACGTGCTCGGGGTCATCGAAGATTTGGGCGCCGACAAGAAAGTCGCTTGAGAGCGTGCGACCGACCAAAGTTCAGCGAAGGAGTGAACCATGCCTGTCAAAGAAGTAAAATTCCATTCCGATGCCCGTGAACGCATGCTGCGCGGTGTCGACACCCTTGCCAACGCCGTCAAGGTGACACTTGGCCCTAAGGGCCGCAATGTTGTCATTGACAAGTCCTTCGGCGCGCCACGCATCACCAAGGACGGCGTTACCGTGGCGAAGGAGATCGAGCTCGAAGACAAGTTCGAGAACATGGGCGCGCAGATGCTGCGCGAAGTTGCGTCGAAAACGAGCGACATTGCGGGCGACGGCACCACCACCGCGACGGTGCTCGCCCAGGCGATCGTCAGGGAAGGCGCCAAGGCCGTTGCCTCCGGGATGAACCCGATGGATTTGAAACGAGGCATCGACCTCGCCGTCGACACTCTCGTCGCCGAGCTGAAAGCCAACGCGCGCGACGTTTCCAAGAATGAGGAAATTGCCCAGGTCGGCACCATCTCGGCCAATGGTGACGCGGAGATCGGCCGTTACCTCGCCGAGGCGATGGAGAAGGTCGGCAATGACGGCGTGATCACGGTCGAGGAAGCCAAGACCGCGGAGACGGAACTCGAGGTGGTCGAGGGAATGCAGTTCGACCGGGGTTACATCTCGCCTTACTTCATAACGAACCAGGACAAGATGCGGGCGGAGTTCGAGGATCCCTACATCTTGATCCATGAAAAGAAGCTCTCCAACCTGCAGGCCATGCTGCCCCTCCTCGAAGCCGTCGTACAATCGGGTAAGCCGCTTATCATCATCGCCGAGGACGTCGAAGGCGAAGCGCTGGCCGCACTCGTCGTCAACAAGCTGCGCGGCGGACTGAAGGTCGCTGCCGTCAAGGCCCCTGGGTTCGGCGACCGGCGTAAGGCCATGCTCGAGGATGTAGCAATCCTGACGGCAGGGACCGTGATCTCCGAAGACCTCGGCATCAAGCTGGAAAACGTCACGCTCGAGATGCTCGGCCGTGCAAAGAAGGTCTCGATCGAGAAGGAGAACACCACGATCATCGACGGCGCCGGCGCGAAAGCCGACATTGATGGGCGCATCGCGCAGATCAAGGCGCAGATCGAAGAGACGACATCCGACTATGATCGCGAGAAGCTGCAGGAGCGGCTTGCCAAGCTCGCCGGCGGCGTCGCAGTCATCCGCGTCGGCGGCTCGACGGAAGTCGAAGTGAAGGAACGGAAGGACCGCGTCGACGATGCGCTTCACGCAACGCGTGCTGCAGTCGAGGAAGGCATCGTGCCGGGCGGCGGCGTGGCACTGCTGCGTGCAGTCAAGGCCTTGGATAGCGTGCAGACCGCCAACGACGATCAGCGGGTCGGTATCGACATCGTCCGCCGCGCCATTGAGGCTCCGGTACGGCAGATCGCCGAGAACGCCGGTGCGGAAGGCTCGATCATCGTGGGCAAGCTGCGCGAGAAGCCGGAACTCTCCTATGGCTGGAACGCCCAGACCGGCGAATTCGGCGACCTCTTCTCGATGGGGGTAATCGACCCGGCCAAGGTCGTCCGTACCGCGCTTCAGGATGCGGCCTCGATTGCCGGCCTGCTGGTTACCACCGAAGCGATGATCGCCGAGAAGCCCAGGAAGGACGCACCGCCGGCAATGCCTCCGGGCGGTGGGATGGACTTCTAGGAAAGCCTGAAGCGGCATTCCGCCTCGGCTAGCCGGGAGCTTTCAATAAGATACACGTTCGGTCCTGTCGGGGAATGCTGAGGTCGTCGGCGCTTCAGCGATTCTGGGGGGGACCGACGAGCCTCACCCGTTTGCACGATAAGTGATGGCGAAGCTGCCAGACCTGCTGATTTCGGGTTACTATGCGAAGCGCCGCCGACGCGCGCGCAGCCCGGAATGCCGGGCAGTGGCGTTGATCGGCCCGAACCCGAGGGGAGGGTGCTGAGCAGTCCGGCCAGCTGAGTCGCGTTGGCGCCTCGAACTTCCATCGGATGCACCCGCTGATTTCGTTGGTCGGCGCGGCGCTGGGCCTGGCTGATGAAAAGATCGACGCCATGTGGAGCGCCGCGACAAACCTGTGAGCTCTCTGTGCCGCTTGTGACCTAGCCAAGCCATGGTGGTTTGCCGTCGATCCAGAGCCGGCGAGTCTTCGCGTCCGCCTCGCGCATGAGCTCTTTGAGGTTTTCCTTGTTCAATGCTCGCGTCGATCCGCATGCGTCGCATTTGAAAGTCTCGGCGTACTGAAAAATGCTGCGTTTAGTCCTGAGCCCGCATTTCGAGCACGCGATTTCAAAGTCAGCGTCTGCGTCTTCCAAGAATTTCCCCCGTTGTGGGACCGCCAGTTCGCATTCATCTGTCTGTGACAGAAGCAAAGATGCGTGAGAGGGTCGAGACCCGTTGGCGTGACATGCCTAATCCGGCGCGGCGGCGAACGAAACCCCGCGTTCAAGTGGCCGCCAACGATTTCTAGAGCCAAACGGCCCCTAAGGCGGCAATTACGGCCATGGTCATCAGGATCAATCCAACGATCCTCAGCATTCTTGTTCGGCGTGTTCGCACGCCAGTCCAATCGTAGCTCATCATGCGCTCCGAAGTTTCTTAGTCCGGGGCGCCGACCATGAGCAATTTTGGTTAACAAATGGGAACCAGGCCTGTGCCTCCCGGCAACGGCGGTCCCGCTGGCAATCTGTCGTAGGCCTTCAGACTGGCTCGCAACATCGAGTGAAAAGAGAAAACCCGGAGTTTCGCCGCGGGGCTTTTGAAATGGTCGATACCTTCAGCAGCCGCTACGCCGCTGCTGGAAAATCAAAGTCGGCCTTGACGTCGAGCGGCACATCGAGGGCTTTATAAGCAGCTTCGATCTGATCCATCTGAGATTTGTGATCAAGGCGGAAAAGGCGATCCACCTGTTCACGATGCCAACCGAGACGACGCGCCAATTCGGCGCGCGAAACGTCCTTGGCTTTGCAGATCACGTAAAGCCCGCACTTAAGAAATGTGAGGACAGGTACTTCCACATATCGGCCGACGCCCTTGGTTTCCGACAAGGGCAGGGGGATTTCTTCTCCGTCCGCCATGCGCGCGGCGATAGCCTCGTCGATCGCTTTGAGTCCCTCCAGGTAAGCGTTCGGTTGTGTATCGCCAAAAGTGATGACTTCAGGAAACGCCGGAGCGGTTACCATCCACGAGATGGTGCCGTCCTCAGCCTCGTCCATTGAGAGTGTGAGTTCGTAAGAACGGGACATGTTACTTAATTCCCAGGTCTTTCAGAATCTTCGCCACGAGACCTTTCCCAGTTCCTTGGCACTCCCATGAACGGGAAATCTGTTTTACGGTTTCCGCGACGAACAGTCTGATGGCGACCCGCCTTCAGGGCCAGTTAGCCGGAGCGGAGAATGTAGCGCCGATTGCTTGGAACTGTTGTCCGCGCATTTGCCGAGTAAAGCGCGGTGAACTTCTTTATGTCCGCCGCATCGACCTCAACTGGATCCATCGCGATCATCCAATCGACAATCTCACTGCACGGCGGCGTCGTCAGGGACCCTTCGTAGGACCAGTATTCGAGCGAAGGGGGCAGCAAGCCGGATGGATTGACACCGTCAACCCGGTTTTCTTGTCCCACTTGCCTGGGGAATGCCGCAGCCAACGCGGTGAACGCCGGATTAGCGGCGCCAGAGACAAGGAACACGCCCAGCACACCGAGCGCATCCGATTCGGCATGCCGGTGTACAAAGTGCACTTCCATGGCGAAATTTCTGCCATTGACCAAGTGTTCGCTCGGCGCGTGGAAATGATACTGCAGCAATTCGTAGGCCCTGTCGCCACGGCGCAGTAGACCGCCAGGCGAGGCGTTGACCTGGATCGTGTGGCCGTTGTTGACGATCGAACCACCCGTCTTCCAGTCGATTGCCAGATCGGGAAGTTCGGCCTCGATGCTGCCTGTGATGTCGAGCGGCGATTGCTGCGAACCCATCGCGCAGGCGCTGTTCTCCTTGCTCAAGGAACCCCAGCGAGCGGGCCCCGCGTCGCCTTCATAGCCCCAGTGGGCGCCCTCGGCGGCAAAGGCCGGCTTCACGCAGAGCGGGCATGCTGCAAGCAGCGCCATGCCCTTGAGAAAATTACGTCTTTCCATTGTCATCCTGTCTCATTCTGACGGCAGTCGATTGAAGATGGAGCGTCGTCAAAGCGGTGACGGACTGGGAGAAGAGTAACCCCGATTACCCCGTGCGTAGCTACTATCATGGTACCGAGAGGTTGCAAAGTCATGCACGGCAGATTGGAGGCATCTTCCGCCGCTTGCGGGGATTGGGAAGCTTTTCTTATGTTCTCGGCGGGCTAGAGGCCCGCGAAAGCAGCCTCCATGCCCAGGCGACCCAGCGTTCACCCACTCGTCTCGCAAGGCCCGCTGGACGCCGGCCAACTTTGTCTCCGCCGTCGCAATTTTTCCTACACCCAATTCGATCGGCGGTCGGCCCTTCGTGAGGGAAGCACACACCGATGATCTCCATCGGGCTGATCTGCATCGCCTGACAGATCCGGACCGGGATTGCCGCGGAGACACGGTTTTTGCCATTCTCGTATTCCTGGATCTGCTGGAACGTGACGCCCACGTGCCTTGCCAGCAACTGCTGAGTGATGCCTAGCACCTCGCGTGCTGCACGTATTCGCGCGCCGACTTCCTGAATCTATGGTCTCGTCGTCTATAAGGGTTTCGTCGACGGGCAACACTTTTCAGTCAGCAAGAGGACCCGCGATTTGCGCGCTGAGCTCGCGCCTGACAAGGCAACTGGAACTTGCCGCGCCAGATGCCGCCGCCTCGTGACCGAGCGACCTCTTGAGCGCGGGTGTACGCGCCTCTGCTGTATCTCTCCCAATCCACAGCATTGCCGCTCTCGACAAGCCAGCGATTGACCTCGCGACCGTCATTGCGAAAGCACACACCCACGAACCGCTGATATCGATCACGCTCGACCAACTCGCAGCCGGTAGGGCGGGATTCGGCGAGAAACCGGTCGAGCGCAAAGGCCGCCTCTTTGCCGCAGCGGTAGGTGCTACCATCGCCGTCTTCGCATTTCTGCCAGCTCTCCGGAGCGTCGACGCCATGCAGGCGAACGCGCTCACCTCTGATTTCGATCGTATCTCCATCAATGGCAGTGGCGCGGCCCGTGATCGGACCGGCAGAACGGGCGGGCAGGGCGGCGCCCAGCGCGACCGCGACGAGTAACAAATGCGAAAGCTTCATTGGGCGGGTTCTGTGGGATCGAGGATATCTGCAGTGTCGTTCCTCGGAGAGCCGACCTTCCTGTCGATCGGCCACATGGTCATCTGTTCGGCCGGAAATGGCTTCATCAGGTCGTAAGGGTCCGGCTCCGGTGACAGCCAACGCTCATAGTCATCCGTGTGCAGAATTACCGGCATGCGGTCGTGGATTGCCGCCATCATGTCGTTCGGTGGGCAGGTGATAACACAGAAGGTGCGGAGGTCCTCGTCGGTCTCAGGATTCCGCCAGGTCTCCCAGATGCCGGCGAGCCCGAATGGCTCGCCTGACTTCATGGCGATTGCGTAGGGTTGCTTGTTCTTACCCATGCCGTAGATGTCCTTCCATTCGAAGAAGCCGTCGATCGGCACCAAGCAACGCCGGCTGGCGTAGGCCTTCTTGAACATGCCATTGTTCGCAATGCCCTCGCACCGCGCGTTTACGGGCGGCGGACGGCCGGGCTTCTGCTCCTTGATCCAATTCGGAATCAATCCCCATCGCGCGCTGACGAAGGTGGGGCCGAAAACGTCTGGCTCTCGGACCATGTCGCGGATTATGATCGGGTAATAGAGTGACGGAGCGCCGTTGTAACGCGGGAACTGGTTTGCGAGCCCTTCAACGCGCTCGGTTGCGGCGAAAGAGAAATTGCGCGGCAGGTCTCCAAGCGTGCTCTTGATGTAGATGCGTCCACACATAAGCTTTCCTCTATCGCGGCAAAGGTATCGGGGCCGCTGCCAGCGTCAACATCCTTTCCGCTCTGGCCGATGCTCAAAGCAGAACCATCGCGGCTCGTCCTTGCCGGCAGCGAATCCGAAGCCGCCCCATTTCGCGCAGCCGGGATACTCGCAATAATGAACGTAGAGCGCCGTATCCTGGCGTGGCTTGGTCGCAGCGCTTGCCTCATCGCTCATGTTTCTTGCTCCCTGGCTGAAAAGCCGGCTTCAATCTTCAGCCGCCTTCCGGCCGCTACCGAACTGCTCTTCGAAGGCTCCGTCCCAATCGGTGCTCGACGGCGCCACGCCGCATTTCAGTTGTTCGAAGCGATACCGCTGCAACAATGCAGACGAGATCATCTGTGCCATGCTGACGCGCGCCCGATCTGCCTTCACCCGGTCCCGGTCGCATGCCTCCCGTCGTAGCTCGATCGGGATCGCATACAGCGTCTGTGTGATGAAGGGGGCAATCGCAGGGTAGCGCAGCACCTGGTCACCATCGAAAACGGCAAAGGAGCGGAAAGATTCAGCGATTTTGGCGGCAACGTCCTGCACGCCGTGGATCTCGACGGTGCGGCGATATTGGTCGAGGCCCGCGATGGCACGTCTTCGATCGGGTGGCAGGACGGTCAGGTCGACCGCAATCATGTTTCGGACTTCATCTTCGAACGTTCGCATGGCGCACCTTCTCTGCCCGCAGGCAGCGGTTGTTGGTCCCCTTCAGGTTTCGGATTGGCGCGCCGCAGCGCCGATGAATGTTCCTATTATGTTCTCATTCCGAGGGGAGTCAATGGCGCATGGCTGCCGCAGGACCACATTGGCGGCGACTAACCCATTTGTGCAGCTTTTGCTAATTTGTGCCCTGAATTACCATCTTCGCGCGAAGTTGCCGGAGTAGGGGGCATGAGTTATCGCCAACGAGGTCGGAAGCCACAGCAGCCCTCGGTGTTCCGAACGGCGCCCGGGCTAGTAATCGCGGCCGTCGCGGTAGGTGCGGCCGGCGGCATGACCGCACCGGACTTCATTGCCAAATGGGACAGTCTGGGCAGCCTTGGAACCTCCTGCGACATCAAAGGCAATATCAGCATCGATTCAGGCGAGCGTATTTTTCATGTGCCTGGACAGAAGTACTACTCCGAGACCCGAATAAGACCGGAATACGGGGAGCGCTGGTTCTGTTCTGAGGAAGAGGCGTGGGCCGCAGGGTGGCGAAAGGCATACAGATGACTGTCCCTGGCGATTTTCTCAATCAGGAAATGGGTTTCGCCCTGTTGGTTGGAAGTCTTGTCGGACTGCTGGCTTACTTTGCGCTGTCGAGGCTCATTGGCCGCGGTCGGCTGTCGAAGAAAAAATCAGCAGCCGAGCGGCAATTCAGGAACGTTTACTCCATCATGGATGAAGCGCGGCGACAGTCCATGATCCGCTACTACATGGAGAAGTACGAATGTGGCCGCGAGGACGCAATGCGCCGGGCGGTCGAGGAGCGTCAGCGCGACGCTAGCAGGTGGTAGCGGCCTCTGCCAGTTTCTCGGCAATGATCTCCCGATTGTCACCCGCCCAGCCGCGCTCATAGATTTCCTTCAGGATCTCAATCCAGTAGGGCGGCATGGAGTCGTCCAGCATCTCGTCCGTCACGCAATGGGCTACTGCCAACATGCAGGTCGCCCGGAACTCCTCGTCCGTCATTCCCTTGATCTCTGCGATATAGTCCATACCAGATCTCCCTTCCACGGCGAGGGTAGGCAGGGAGAAAAAGTATGGCTACTCGCAAAAGTGCGAGTATCGGCCGCCGGGCGATCATCGCAATAACCGATGCGACGGTTCTCTCGATCCGTGCGTTAATGGCCGCATGAAGCGAAACCTGAGTTCCGCGACAATCAAGACGCCTCTGCTGGAGATCGACGGCGAGCTGCGGGGCATGCTGCTGTCAGATCGTGCGCGCGCCACGGCTGCGGTGGCCATTCACCTGTGCCTGCGCATCGGACACGATTACGTTTTCTGGCGAGGTTCGGACAAGGCGACCTTGGACGCGGTGACCCGCGAGATCGCTGACGCCATCTGGCGCGTCCCGTTGAGCACAATCACCCAATTCGTCAAGGCCGAAGATAAGGCGGGGGCAACGGACGCCATCGCGCAGGGAGTTCTGGCGGGGCTGACGGCAGCATTCGAGGTCCAGTACGTCCGTGAGCCTTACGGAGGCTAGTACGGCAGTGGGCGCTGGCAGGCGTTCTCTCGCTCTGGTCTCTCGTTCACGCTGCTTTCAAACGGTCGCTCAGCTCCGCTGCGTCCCTCACGCCCCCTTGGTAGAGCGTGAAGAGCCTCTTTGCGAGCGCTTCGGCTTCCGGACTGTTGCACTTGATCTCGTTCGCTTCCAACGCGGCATTGAAAATGCACTGAAGCAATTCGATTTCCCTGGGCCGGAAAAAATCGGAGTGAAATTCGCGGGAAGGATACATTGCGCGACCTCCTTGGTTGGGGCGAAAGCGCGAGTATCTCTCAGCCGGCGGCGCCCTTGTCATTTGCACCATGCTGCGCCCCGATGAGACGCTTGGCTATTAAAAAAGCAAATTTGGTCGACCTTTCGCGCTGGTGGTATGGCATGCATTTATTTCGCGGAATTGTGCGTGAATGGCCGTATCGCCGCGCCTGTGAACTCTTGCCGCTCCACGTCTTCCTCTCGAGACTCTTCTTCAGGGCCGAAATCAGGTCGATCACGTTGGTAGTGTAGGAAGGCTCTTCATCCTTGCGTTTCGGTAGGTCGCTCGCGCCCGCCGATGACAAGCCTTGAGATGCCGACGCAGTGATTGAAAGTCCCGCCCAAAACGCCGGCAGTCGCTACGGGACGATCGAGCGGGACGCGGCGCTGTCGGGTTTGTCCAGTTCGCGACACGGTGGCGTTCGGCCAGCGTGCTAATGCACCAAGACCTTGCAACAAAACTCGAAAAAGAGGCTCTGCGCAGTTGGCACGACTGATGATTCCTGTCTTCGGCGAGAAAACGTCGATGCTTTCAACGTGGTGCGGAGGCTGAAACTGCAAATCGCCTGTCAGGGGAGCCGATATCATGTTTCTCGACAACTGGAGGTCTCGCGCGAGCGGAGTACGAGTAGCCGGCAACGCAATAGACATAGTCGCCAACGTGGCGTCATTGACCGTGGCGGCGATGGTTCGAACACCAGGATATTACAGGGCGTTCCTGAAGTGCTCGATCCATCCTGCGTCAAACCAAAGGAGCGTGTGATTCCGACGATTGTTATTCGTAACGCTGCCATCGTGGATGGCACCGCGGACCGTCCCGCGGATCCGGTAGATGTTCTGCTAGCGGATGGATTCGTTGCCGAAGTCGGAGAGCGGGTGAAGGCACCGGCGGGCGCCCATATTTTCGACGCGAAGAGGCGCATCGTCTTGCCAGGGCTGATCGATTGCCATGTGCATGTCGTCGCCGCGAAAGGAAACCTCGCTGCCAACGCCGAACTGCCCAACACGCTCGCCGCGCTCTATGCTGCGAATACCATGCGCGGGATGCTGAGCCGTGGCTTTACGACTGTCCGCGACCTGGGCGGCGCTGATCAAGCGCTGGTGGACGCTGTCGAACGCGGGCTTATCGAGGGTCCGCGCCTCGTCATTTGCGGAAAGGCGCTGTCTCCGACGGGCGGCCACACTGATTATCGGGACCGGCATGATCGGCGCCCTGTAGATTACTATCCTGACCAGCTGGGAGCGCTTGGTCGCATTTGCGACGGCGAAGCGGACGTGCGACGGGCGGCCAGAGAGGAGCTGAAGGCCGGCGCGCGCTTCATCAAGGTCATGGCCAGCGGCGGTGTGTCCTCGCCCACCGACCCTATAGATGCGCTCGCCTTCAGCCTTCCCGAATTGCAGGCGGCGGTGCAGGAAGCGGCGCACCAGCACACTTATGTGGCCGCTCATCTCTATACCGACGAAGCGATTTCCCGGGCGCTAGAAGCCGGGGTGGGGTCGATCGAGCACGGCAACCTGATTACCCCGGCGACCGCCAAGCGGGTACGCAAGGCGGGCGCAGTTGTGGTTCCTACTAACATCACGTACGCGGTGCTGGCGCGCGAGGGCGCCGAGCATGGGATACCGGCGGCTTCGCTCGAAAAGATCGGTTTCGTCCTGTCTGCGGGCCTCACTGCATTGGAGACCTTGCGGGAGGCTGGAGTAACAATGGGATACGGCTCGGACCTGCTCGGCGGGATGCACGAGCACCAGGCGCAAGAATTTGAGCTGCGCGGCCGGGTTCTGCCGGCACACGAAGTGATCCGCGCCGCCACCCTGGATGCCGCCCGGGTCCTTCAAATGGAGGGCAGGGTGGGCATCATCGCACCAGGCGCTTTCGCGGACGTGGTCGTGGTCGACGGCGATCCACTGAAGGACCTGTCGATCTTCTCTGACATCACGCGCATCCGCACAATCATCAAAGGGGGCCGTGTTGTGAAAGACAGCTAGCCGCCGCCACGCTGCCCCGAAGAACCAAAGTCGCTGCTGTGAGAGCTCGCTCGGGGTTAGGGATGGTATTGGGGAACTGTCAGGCACCACGGTGCAACAATTGCGTCTGTCGTGCGCGGGATGAATATCCAGAGCAAGCAACTCGGCAGGCAGGGGTAGGTGCGTCGTGCCATCCGTTTCGGCACTGGCTACAAAAGCAATGCAGACTGCAACCCTCGAATGACAGTCCGGTTTGCGGGGTACGTGACACGCCGATGTTCGCCCAGCGTCCAGCTATCAAGCGCTGACTAAGTGCAGAACAATAATCTCTAACCACTTTCCTGCTTGGCACAAATTTTGAACGTCACGCATCAGCGGCGGCAGAAGCTGCCGTCCTGCATCGTGGTGAAAACGCGATCGGAGAACGAAGGCGAAAGCAACATGTCAGGTCTGCGTCAGATCGCATTCTATTGGAAGAGAGGCATCCGAACATTCACCGCCTCGGTAAAGACGCCCTATACTCTTGCCGATCTCGGTCAGAAGATTATGATCGCGGGCTGCGACCTAAAGGCCCACACGCCCCGGCTTAGGTCGCTTATCCTGATCGGTGTGGCGATCGCATTCGCAGTCTCCGCGCACGCTTTTCCGACCGTGTCTGATCCGCTGCCCGCTGATCTGATCTATCTAACCTTTCCGAACCGTCCCTTTTCCGAAGTGAAGGAATTCGACGAACGTGCGAAGCCGCGCGTCATGGAGCGTCAGAGGCGCCTGCTTGAGGGGCGATATGACCTTTCTGACCGCCCCATGCAAGGTTTGATGATGTCCGGTCGTCGGAAGGCGGTTCAAGCCGGCGTTCGCGTCAAACTTCCGAAGGGCGTGACCTGGGGCGCTTTGGCCGAGAAGAGCCCTGACGAGATCAGAGAGCAGGGACTACTGCCGGCAGGCTTTATGCCGCTGCCGCATGTAAAGCACGCAACTGGCGGTCAGGTCTTTCCGGAGGTGCAGATTAATGAAATAGGCCGCCAGGAAGGCAGGGGTCTTAGGCGTTTCGATGTCGACTTCGACCTCCCCGATCACCTGACGCCGGAGTTTCCGCCGCCAATCTTTCTAACCTCGCATCCGGAACTCGGTGACGTTTCGCGCGGCGAGCTTCTGACGATCCGGAACTTCAATGAGATTATGAGCGGCATCATCACGCCGGTGCAGATGGAAGGGCTTCGACTTCTGCTAACCCCGTTTCCGCAAGAAGAGTTCAACGAAACCGAGGACCGCAAAGCTGCCGAGGCGAGCCTGGGCGTCGCCTGCCTGGACTGCCATTCGAACTTCCATACCAATGCGGCCTTCCACCTGACGCCCGACGTCCGGCCACAGACGCAGCGGTTTCGTCTCGACACGACCAGCCTGCGCGGGCTGTTCAACCAGCAGATTCATGGTTCGAAACGGTCGCTGCGGTCGATCGAAGACTTTACTGAGTTCGAGCAGCGCACCGCCTACTTCAACGGCGACCATGTGAGCGCCGCTAGAAAAGGCGTGAACCTACTCGATCGTGCGAGCCAGGTCTCAATGATGGCCCAGATGCAGAACATGATCGACTTTCCGCCCGCGCCCAAGCTCGACGCGTTCGGACGCCTCGATCCAAGCGGGGCGAGCGAGCAGGAACTGGAGGGCGAACAGGTGTTCATGGGCAAGGGTGGCTGCGCCATTTGCCACGCCCCGCAGACTGCTTTCATGGACAACAACATGCACGACCTCAAGCTCGAGCGCTTCTATAAAACCGGCCAGAGCGCCAACGATCTCGTGATGTTACCGGATGGTCCGATCAAGACCTTCACACTGCGCGGTATCAAGGACTCGCCGCCCTATTTGCACGATGGGCGGCTGATGACACTCGCCGACACGGTCGAGTTCTTCAACCTGGTTCTGGGAACAAACCTTACGCAGAGAGAAAAGGATGCGCTGGTTGCCTATCTGCTTGCCCTGTGACGCGGACATAAACCTGTTTGCTGCGGAGAAAACCAGCGCGTTCTCATAGTGGCCGTTTTATGATCGTTGCCTCGCCTAAGCATCCCGGCGTAACGAGGAAAGTTGGCTCGGACACCATGGGACCCTTCAGCCCACGCTTGCAAACCGCCATGAACGCTCATTCCGATTCTCGATGCACCGTGGACGTTGCCAGCGGCTCGCGAAGAGTTTCGGCCGCCTTCTTATTCATAGGATCAATGGGTTCGATGCAAAATATGGATTTTTGGATAGGGCCTTGCGATGCTAGAGGGCTTTGGGGGGGTACATTAAGAGGAGACTCTCGATGAGCGATTCAACGTACCTCGGACCCGATGGCAAGGAAGCGATGCCGCCTATGGATGTTGAACAGGTCCTAGAGTGGGACGGCCCCTACTACATCGATGGCAGCAATCATACTGTCGGTGAGACCGGTGGTGCAGACACCTTCGTTTACAAGTCGGACAGCGGCGTCGATACGACGGCAGACTTCGGCTGAGGGACTGAGATGTCCGAACAATCTTCCCTGCGCGCCTTCGACGTAAAGGAGGCCACCGGCGATATCGCCAACCATTACGTCGATGCCGAGGGGCTGAAACGCGCTTTGCGCGCCCTTGGCGGCGGAGTGAGCATCATAACGGCAGGGGAGGGCGAGACTCGGAATGGAGCGACGGTCACGTCGGCGACCGCCCTTTCGATCGATCCGCCGCGCATGATCGTCACCCTTAACCGTTCAGCCTCAACTTTGCCTGTCGTCGAGCGATACGGCCATTTCTGCGTCAACGTGGCGGGACCCGACCACGAAACACTTGCCAACCAGTTCGCCGGCCGCGGCGGGCTGAAGGGGGCGGAACGGTATCTCGGCGCAGATTGGACCCGCCTCGTGAGCGGAGCGCCGGTCCTCGAGGATGCGGCGGCGGCCATCGACTGCGAAGTCGAGGAGGTCATCGAAAGGCACAGCCACGCGATCGTTCTGGGCCGCGTCGTCGGTATTCGCTTCGGCAATCGTGGTTCATTAGTCTACCGCGACGGGCAGTACTATGCCCTTGGCGGGTAGCTACGAAAAATCAGAACGGGGCGATGCCGTTCGCCGCCCTAAACGGAGGAATGAACCAAATGCCGGGCGGTATGGTGAACTTTTCTTTTGATCGCTTCGCCCCCTGGTGCGAGTGAACTCCACGCCGCGAACCTGCCTGCGAAAACGCAGGATCACGACGAACGCGGTCAGTTGTTCGGACTGAACAACAATGGGAACGGGAACACGGGAGATTCTGGAGCTTCTTCCGATTTTTTGGGCGGGAGCAGGTACAGCGTGAACTGCCAGTCTGCCTCCTTGCACGGAAATCCGGAACTCAGATGGGACTGATCTTGGACGTCAGCGTTGCGCCCAGAGTGTGTGGAGAAAACCCTATCTTCGGCTAATATAGATTTGGCGAATTAACGTGTCGATGAATTGGCCCGATATTATCACGCGAGGAGGGATGATTCTTGATGTACAGGCGGACCCATTCATCTTCGCTTGATGACTTGCTGCAAGCTCCCTTGTGTGCCGCCGCTCAACTTCGGCAGAGTATTTTGCGACGCGTTTGATGTCACAACGACAATTCAGGTCAGCCCACGCCAGTTTCGATCTCGAAGCTCGTAGATCTTGGTGTGGGACGCCGCCAAGCTACCGTCTTCCGACAAGCTCTATGCGGCGGTCTCACCATTGCGCTGACAGCTCTGTCGGCTTTGTCGAAACCGCGACACAGGCTTGTTGCGCGGAACCGTTCATTGTGTCCTAGCCTAAATAGCTGAAAAACAAGCAAAAGACCTTTCCTAGAGCTCGGTCAACAAACTTGGCACGAGTTTTGAAACCTTCATTGCGAGGCGGCGCGAGCTGCCGACCGCCATTGCGATGGATGGAACGAAGGAAGGAAGGCAACATGTCAGATTTGCGTCAAATCGCATTCTACGGCAAGGGGGGCATCGGCAAGTCCACGACCTCCCAAAATACGCTCGCGGCCCTCGTCGATCTCGGGCAGAAGATCCTCATCGTGGGCTGCGACCCCAAAGCCGACTCCACGCGCCTGATCCTGAACTCGAAGGCGCAAGACACGGTTCTGCATCTCGCGGCCGAGGAGGGTTCGGTGGAAGACCTCGAACTCGAGGACGTGCTCAAGGTTGGCTACAGAGGCATCAAGTGCGTGGAGTCCGGCGGCCCGGAGCCGGGCGTCGGCTGTGCCGGCCGCGGCGTCATCACCTCTATCAACTTTCTTGAGGAGAACGGCGCCTATGACGATGTCGACTACGTCTCCTACGACGTGCTCGGCGACGTGGTCTGCGGCGGCTTTGCGATGCCGATTCGCGAGAACAAGGCCCAGGAAATCTACATCGTCATGTCCGGCGAGATGATGGCGCTCTATGCCGCCAACAACATCGCCAAGGGCATCCTCAAATATGCCCATTCCGGCGGCGTGCGCCTCGGCGGGCTTATTTGCAACGAGCGCCAGACCGACCGCGAGCTCGATCTCTCCGAGGCGCTGGCTGCCAAGCTCAATTCCAAGCTCATTCACTTCGTGCCGCGCGACAACATCGTCCAGCACGCCGAACTCAGAAAGATGACAGTGATCCAGTATGCGCCGGACTCCAAGCAGGCCGGGGAATATCGCGCACTGGCCGAGAAGATCCATGCCAATTCGGGCCAGGGCACCGTCCCGACCCCAATCACCATGGAGGAGTTGGAAGACATGCTGCTCGACTTCGGCATCATGAAGACCGATGAGCAGATGCTTGCCGAACTCCAGGCCAAGGAAGGCAAGCTGGCGGTTGCCCACTAGGCGCCCTCCCCCGCCGCCAGCAGGGGGCGCGCCGGCCTTGAGTTGGCGCGCCCTTTCCAAGAACACGCCTCGTCCGCGAGGCGTCTCCGAACCTTGAAAGGGAACAGGCCCCATGAGCCTCGACTACGAGAATGACGGCGCTCTCCATGAGGAGCTTATCAAGCAAGTGCTGTCGCAGTATCCGGACAAGGCGGCGAAGCGCCGCAAAAAACACCTCAGCGTCGCGACGAACGGGGAGGAGGCCAACGAGGAGAGCGAGGTCCTCTCCGAATGCAGCGTCAAGTCGAACATCAAGTCCATTCCGGGCGTGATGACGATCCGCGGCTGCGCCTATGCCGGCTCCAAAGGTGTGGTGTGGGGTCCGGTCAAGGATATGGTCCACATCTCACATGGGCCAGTCGGTTGCGGTCAATATTCCTGGTCGCAGCGCCGGAATTATTACGTCGGTACGACGGGCATCGACAGCTTTGTGACCCTGCAGTTCACTTCTGATTTTCAGGAGAAGGACATCGTTTTCGGCGGCGACAAGAAGCTGGAAAAGATCATCGACGAGATCGAGGAGCTTTTTCCCCTGAACAATGGCATCAGCGTCCAATCGGAATGCCCGATCGGCCTCATCGGTGACGACATTGAGGCTGTGTCGCGCAAGAAGGCCAAGGAGCACGAAAAGACGATCGTGCCGGTGCGCTGCGAAGGCTTCCGCGGCGTCTCGCAATCGCTTGGTCACCACATTGCCAACGACTCGATCCGCGACTGGGTCTTCGACAAGAGGGAAGTCGAGTTCGAGGCGGACCGTTACGACGTTAACGTCATTGGCGACTACAATATCGGCGGCGATGCGTGGGCTACGCGCATCCTGTTGGAGGAGGTGGGCTTGCGCGTGGTCGGCAACTGGTCGGGGGACGCGACGCTTGCTGAGGTAGAGCGCGCGCCGAAGGCCAAGCTCAACCTCATCCACTGCTACCGGTCAATGAACTACATCTGCCGGCACATGGAGGAGAAGTACGGCATCCCCTGGATGGAATACAATTTCTTTGGTCCCTCCCAGATTGAAGCCTCTCTGCGCAAGATAGCCAAGCATTTCGGGCCGACAATCGAGGACAAGACCGAGGCGGTCATCGCCAAGTATCGCCCCTTGGTCGATGAGGTCGTGGACAAGTATTGGCCACGCCTCGAAGGCAAGACGGTGATGCTCTATGTCGGCGGCCTACGCCCTCGGCACGTCATCACGGCCTACGAGGACCTCGGCATGGTGATAGTTGGCACCGGATACGAGTTCGCTCACAACGACGACTATCAGCGCACCGGCCATTACGTGAAGAACGGCACGCTGATCTATGACGACGTGACCGGTTACGAGCTGGAAAAGTTCATCGAGGGGATCCGACCTGACCTCGTGGGCTCCGGCATCAAGGAGAAGTACCCGGTGCAGAAGATGGGCATTCCGTTCCGTCAGATGCACTCCTGGGATTATTCCGGCCCGTATCACGGCTATGACGGCTTCGCCATCTTCGCCCGCGACATGGATCTGGCCATCAACAACCCGGTCTGGGACCTCTACGACGCCCCCTGGAAGAAAAAGGCCCTGCCGCCGATAGCGGTCGCGGCCGAATAAAAAATGGCCTCCCAGGAGCAGGGGGGCCGATGAAGGCCCGTGACCCTTGATCCGCGGGAAACCTGAAACGTCTCGATGTCGTGGCCGCCGTCTGGCGCGCCAGATGAAAAGAGGTGACCACCCATGCCGCAGTCGGCCGAAAAAGTCCTCGACCATGCTCCCCTGTTCCGCGAGCCGGAATACAGGAAGATGCTCGCCGAGAAGAAGTTGAATTTCGAATGTCCGCATCCGGATCAGATTGTTACCGATCAACGCGAATACACCAAGACCTGGGAGTATCGCGAAAAGAACCTCGCCCGCGAGGCGCTTGTCGTTAACCCGGCCAAAGCCTGCCAGCCGCTAGGCGCCGTCTTCGCGGCCGCGGGCTTCGAGCGGACCATGTCCTTCGTCCATGGCAGCCAGGGCTGCGTTGCCTATTACCGTTCGCATCTGTCGCGACACTTCAAGGAGCCCTCATCAGCGGTTTCGTCCTCGATGACCGAGGACGCGGCGGTGTTCGGCGGTCTGAAGAACATGGTCGACGGACTCGCCAACACCTATAGCCTCTACGACCCGAAGATGATTGCCGTCTCGACCACCTGTATGGCAGAGGTGATTGGCGACGACCTGCACGGCTTCATCGAGAACGCCAAGAACGAAGGTTCAGTCCCGGCCGACTTCGATGTTCCTTTCGCTCACACGCCAGCGTTCGTCGGCAGCCATGTCGATGGCTATGACGCCATGGTCAAGGGCGTCCTGGAGCACTTCTGGAAGGGCCAGGAGCGTAAGGAATCTGCTGGAACGATAAACATCATTCCGGGATTCGACGGCTTCTGCGTCGGCAACAACCGCGAATTGAAGCGCCTGCTCGACCTGATGGGCGTGTCCTACACCTTCATTCAGGATGCTTCCGACCAGTTCGACACGCCTTCGGACGGGATCTATCGCATGTATGACGGCGGCACGATGATCGATGACGTGAGGGCGGCACTCAATGCCGAAGCGACGCTGTCGCTGCAGCACTACAACACCCGCAAAACGCTGGAATATTGCAACGAGGTCGGGCAGGCGACGGCCTCATTCCATTATCCTCTTGGTGTCTACGCGACTGACGAATTCCTGATGAAGGTCTCGGAGATTTCCGGCAAGGATATCCCAACGGCAATCGGTAAGGAGCGCGGCCGACTTGTCGACGCTATGGCGGATAGCCAGGCTTGGCTGCACGGCAAGAAATACGCGATCTACGGCGATCCCGACTTCGTCTACGCCGTCGCACGATTCGTGATGGAGACCGGCGGCGAGCCGATCCACTGCCTCGCCACCAACGGCACACCAGCCTGGGAAGCCGAGATGAAGGAACTGCTTGCATCCTCGCCCTTCGGTAAGGATGGCCAGGTTTGGGCGGGCAAGGATCTGTGGGCGATGCGCTCGCTGCTCTTCACCGAGCCGGTGGACCTGCTGATCGGCAATTCCTATGGCAAGTATCTGGAGCGCGATACCGATACGCCGCTGATCCGGCTGATGTTTCCGATCTTTGACCGCCACCATCATCATCGATTCCCTCTCATGGGCTACCAAGGGGGCTTGCGCGTCTTAACGACG
This sequence comes from Sinorhizobium chiapasense, assembly GCF_036488675.1. NCBI lineage: Bacteria > Pseudomonadati > Pseudomonadota > Alphaproteobacteria > Hyphomicrobiales > Rhizobiaceae > Sinorhizobium > Sinorhizobium chiapasense. The sequence continues at coordinate 310,892 of NZ_CP133151.1, read as the reverse complement.
ATCCTCGACAAGATCTTCGACAAGCTCGATCGCGAAACGATCAAGGTAGGTGTGACGGACTATTCGTATGACCTCACCCGCTAAGAACGACGGTTGGCCTTCGCCAAAGGCCAGCCATCTTCAGATGGACTTGGAGTCCGGCGCGATGCTCCCGCTCACTGCCAAAATCCAGGATGTCTTCAATGAGCCCGCCTGCGAGAAGAATCTAGGTAAGGATGCCAAGGCGCGCCAGAAGGGATGTTCGAAGCCGCTGACCCCCGGGGCGGCCGCCGGCGGCTGCGCTTTCGACGGGGCCAAGATCGTGCTGCAGCCGATCACCGATGTTGCGCATCTGATCCATGCACCGATCGCCTGCGAGGGCAATTCCTGGGACAACCGCGGCGCAGCTTCGTCGGGGCCAACGCTATGGCGCACAAGCTTCTCGACCGACCTGACCGAACTCGACGTGGTGATGGGGCAGGGCGAGCGGAAGCTTTTCAAAGCGATCCGCGAGATTAAGGAAACCTATGCCCCGCCAGCGATCTTCGTCTATTCGACCTGCGTGACGGCATTGATCGGCGACGACATCGAGGCGGTCTGCAAGCGCGCTGCGGAAAAGTGCGGCTTACCGGTGGTGCCGGTCAATACACCGGGCTTCGTCGGCTCCAAAAACCTCGGCAACAAACTCGCCGGCGAGGCGTTGCTCGATCATGTCATCGGCACGGTTGAGCCCGACGATATCGGCCCTTACGACATCAACATCCTTGGCGAATTCAACCTTTCCGGCGAGTTCTGGCTGGTGAAGCCGCTCCTTGACCGGCTCGGCATCCGGGTGCGCGCCTGCATTCCGGGCGACGCGCGCTACCTCGACGTTGCCTCGGCGCACCGCGCCCAGGCGGCCATGATGGTGTGCTCGACCGCGCTCATAAATCTCGCGCGCAAGATGGAGGAGCGCTGGGACATCCCGTTTTTTGAGGGCTCGTTCTACGGCATCAGCGACACGTCGGATGCACTCAGACAGATCGCCAAGCTGCTCGTGAAGAAGGGCACCGATCCGCAGATCCTTGAGCGCACGGAGACCCTGATCGCGGAGGAGGAGGCGATTGCGTGGAAGAGGCTTGAAGCATACCGGCCGAGGCTTAAAGGCAAGCGCGTGCTGCTTAACACCGGCGGGGTGAAATCCTGGTCGGTCGTCCATGCGCTGATGGAGATCGGCATCGAGATCGTCGGCACCTCCGTCAAGAAATCGACGGCCGAAGACAAGGAACGCATCAAGCAGATCCTCAAGGACGAGAACCATATGTTTGAATCGATGGCGCCCCGCGATCTTTACGCCATGCTCTCGGAAGACAAGGCCGACATCATGCTGTCTGGCGGGCGCACGCAATTCATCGCGCTGAAGGCCAAGACACCTTGGCTGGACATCAACCAGGAGCGTTGCCACCCCTATGCCGGCTATGACGGCATGGTGGAACTCGTGCGCCAGATCGACCTTGCCATTCACAACCCGATCTGGCGCCAGGTGCGGGAGCCGGCACCGTGGGAATACCAACCTGCTGTAGAGCACGAGCTGCCAAGCACACCTGAGATCGAGACCGTCCATGCCTTCAAAAAAGTATCCGCGCAACAGCCGACGGCTTCGGCGAACGTTGAGGAAAGGCGATGACCCGCATTCTTCCCCAAACCAAATCGGCGGCGGTCAATCCGCTAAAGTCGTCTCAGCCACTGGGTGCCGCGCTCGCGTTTCTCGGGATCGACGGTGCGGTACCGCTCTTCCACGGCAGCCAGGGCTGCACCAGCTTTGCGCTGGTACTTCTCGTGCGGCACTTTAAGGAAGCCGTTCCCTTGCAGACCACGGCGATGGACGAGATGGCGACGATCCTCGGTGGCATGGACCATCTGGAGGAAGCGATCCTCAATCTAAAGACCCGTACGAATCCGAAACTGATCGGCGTCTGTACCACCGCGCTGATTGAAACCCGTGGCGAGGATTTCGCAAGGGATCTCGCGAACATCAAGATGATGCACGCTAAAGAACTCGCAGGCACGGAGATCGTTCTGGCCAACACGCCGGATTTCCATGGTGCGATTGAGGAGGGTTGGGCCCAAGCGGTCACCGCGATGATCCAAAGGATTACGCTGCGCGGTGAGCGGGTTCGGCAGTCGAAGAAGGTTGCGATCTTGCCAGGCTGGAACCTCACGGTCGCTGACATCGAGCTTTTGCGCGAAACGATGGAAAGCTTCGGCTTCAAGCCAGTGATTTTGCCCGACCTCTCTGGCTCGCTCGACGGGACGGTGCCAGACGACCGCTGGGTACCGACCACCTATGGCGGCACCACGGTTAAGGACATTGAAGAGCTTGGCACGGCGGTGCAATGCATCGCAATCGGCGAGCATATGCGCCGCCCCGCGGAGGTGCTGCAAAGACTGACCGGCGTGCCTTATGCCTTGTTTCATTCCCTTACCGGATTGAAGGACACAGACCGTTTCGTCTCGCTGCTTTCTTCAATCTCCCGTGCGCCAGCGCCAGCGATAATCCGCCGTCGCCGCGCACAGCTTCAGGACGCCTTGCTCGACGGACACTTTCATTTTGGCGGCAAAAAGATTGCCATCGCCGCCGAGCCGGACCAGCTTTACCAGCTCGCGACTTTCTTCACCGGCATGGGCGCCGAGATCGCGGCGGCCGTCACCACGACCGGCACCTCGAAAATTCTCAAGAAAGTGCCGGCCGGACAGGTCCAGGTCGGCGATCTTGGCGATCTCGAAGGTCTTGCCCCGGGCGCTGACCTTCTCGTCACCCATTCGCACGGACGCCAGGCGGCCGAGCGCCTTGGTATTCCGCTCATGCGCATCGGTTTCCCGATCTTCGACCGACTCGGCAGCCAGCATAAGCTCACGATCCTCTATCAGGGGACGCGCGACCTGATCTTCGATGTTGCAAACATCTTCCAGGCCAACCAGCACGCGCCGACGCCCGAGTCACTCCGCAAATGAGAAACGCCAGATGACTTCCGTTCGTCGCCTTTCGCTCGCCGCTGACCGGGTTCACCCACTGATGCCGCAACGGCAAGCTGGTGCCTTGCGCGTCGCGATCGCCACGCAAGATATGAAGAGCCTCAACGCCCATTTCGGATCGGCCAAGCGCTTCGCTGTCTATGACGTGACCTCCGATGACTGGAATTTCGTGGAAGCCGTCGCCTTTGAAGATGTTTCCGATGAAAGCGGGAAGCACCGGATTGACGGCGATGACCGAATTACTCCGAAAGTGGAGGCATTGAAGGGCTGTCACCTGCTATTTTGTCTGGCGATCGGCGGTCCTTCGGCAGCCAAGGTGATTTCGGCGAAAATCCATCCAATCAAAGTGCCGCAGCCTCAATCCATTGAAGATGTGCTGTCGCGAATCCGGACAATGCTCCGGACGGCTCCTCCGCCTTGGCTGCGCAAGGTGCTGACGGAAGCAGGTGCCGCCGAAAAGAAACCCTTCGAGGATGAGGACTGAACGATGAGAACACCGAAAGCCACTGCGGATGGTCCTGCTGTCGACGCGGACGAGACGGCCCTTGCCACACCTTTCCTCAAATGCCTCATGCGACTGATCCGTGCACAGGATTCCTACGGATCGTGGGAAGGCAAGGCGGATGCTAAGCTGCTGGCCGACTTCATCGTCACCAAGGAGCAGCGCCGTGAGATCCCGATCATCGGCGATCCCGACCCGGACGTGCTGTGGAGGCTCCAGATCTTCTATACCTGCGTGGGGCTTGTGATCGAGCAGCGCTCCGGCCTGGTGGTATCGTCGACCATGATGATGAACCATGAGGGCTTTGGCCGCATACTTCTCACGACAGGGCGGTTGGTCGTTCTGTCGAAGACCCTTCGCGACGTCCATCGGTTCGGCTTCGACACGCTTCGCAAATTCGCTGAGGCAGGTGCGGAACTGGTCGATAATGCGGTCGCGGCCATCGAAACCTATCCAGACGTGGCGCGGGCGTGACGGGACCGATTTTCGAACAAGGGGATCATGTCGGGCCTTGAGGACATGCGATGCCCAGCCCACTCAACCGAGTCGGTCTCGGGGTAGCGCTGATGAAGCCACTGGTCCTGATCTGTTCGCAAGATGCAGAGTTGTATCTGTTCCTCAGCCACATTCTGGGGGTGGACGGCTTCACGAGTGAGCCGGCAGGCAGTGCGGAGGAAGCACTTGCATTGGCCGAGGAAAGGGAGCTTCAGGCGGTAGTGCTGGACTGCGGGCCTGCAAGCGCGACAGGCTCCACAATCTGCGCCCGGCTCAAGGGGGACCCCCGGGCCGGCGGCCTGCCCGTTATTGCCCTGATCGCGCCCGGCGCGGAGAACCAACACCTCGATCTCTTGAAGGCAGGCATTGACGAGAGTTTTGTGCGGCCAATCGCGCCGGCCAAGCTGCTTGACTGTCTGCGGACGAAGCTGGCGCTGCCAAAGCGGGGTGAAAACGGTATCGGCAGTTGGCTCTGCTGCGGCAGCCTTGAGATGAAGCTCGATGCCCACAGAGTTCGCGGTAATGGCCACGAAATCCATCTCGGACCGATCGAGTTCAACCTGCTGCGGCATTTGCTTGAAGCTCCTGGCAAGGTCTTCAGCCGAGACGAGCTCATTGACGCGGCCTGGCCGGACAATATTCATATCGGTGCACGCACCGTCGACGTCCATATCAGCCGGATCAGAAAGGCGCTGAAGACAGCCTCGCCCGGCAGCGTCATTCGTACCATCAGGTCCGCCGGCTACTCGCTCGAGGTACCCGACGGCTAAATAGCGAACGGGTGAAGCGCATGCGTGTCCAAAACCTGACAGCGGCAGAAACATGTCGGGTTCAGTACAACCGGCCATCGTGGCACATGGAGTCTTTTTTAAGGCGTAAACATGCACTTACTGCGCGCCGAGCCTGTGGCACGGCCCTTGCTATTTGAGATGCGGCCACACTCAGTGAAGGCTGGCTGCACGCGGACGTCGTGAACCCGTGCGCCCCCTCTCTAAGAGGGAAACAAGCTCGCATGAAGTCACGCAACCTTTGGCAATAGCTCTGGAGAGCAACATGGTATCACAGATGGAGTCGCCGACTCCCTCGATCAAAGTGGAGAACTGGCTGCGTGGCGAGGTCCTCACCAACTTCCAGCCGGCAATCTCGCAGATGAGGACGCGTCCAGGTCGGTCACGGGGACATCATTGCGTGAAATAGACCGCCCCGCGCAAGTATGCCCGAAGCAGGCGTAGCCGAATGAATTCGTCCTTTGAGGATGAGGACTGAACGATGAAAAGACCGAAAGCTACCGCGGATGGCCCTGCTGTGCACGAGGACGAGACGGCCCTTGCCACGCCTTTCCTCAAGTGCCTCATGCGGTTGATCCGTGCGCAGGATTCCTACGGATCGTGGGAAGGTAAGGCGGCTGCTGAGCTGCTGGCCGACTTCATCGTCACCAAGAAGCAGCGCGTGAGATCCCAATCCTCGGCGATCCCGACCCGTGCTGTGGAGGCTCCAGATTTTCTGCACCTGCGTTGGGCTTGTGATCGAGCAACGCTCCGGCCTAGTGGTATCGTCGACCATGATGATGAACCATGAGGGCTTCGGCCGCGTACTCCTCACGACGGGGCGGTTGGTCGTTCTCTCCAAGACCCTTCGCGACGTCCATCGGTTCGGCTTTCATACGCTTCGCAAACTCGCTGAGGCAGGTGCGAAACTGGTCGATGATGTGGTCGCGGCCATTGAAGCCTATCCAAACGTGGCACGGGCGTGACAGGACCGGTACGAGGAAGTATGTCATGTCAGACCTTGAAGAACAGCGGAAGAAGGTCCGAAAGCTGCAGTCGCGAGCGGGAACGGCGAAGATGGAATTGCACGACCTCGCCGAGGACCTCCCAGGCAACTGGACCGAGATCAAAATGGTCGCCGAGAAAACGTTTCGGGCCTTTGCCGAGTTGGACGCTGCGAAGAGAGAGCTCAGTGCTTTGGAGAACTCATCGTGACGAGCCCTTTCCTCACCCGCGACGGCTCGCACTGGATGCCGGAATATATGACCGCTATCGATGGCGCCACCTGCATCGGCTGTGGCCGCTGCTTCAAGGTCTGCTCTCGCGACGTCATGCACCTTTACGGGGTCGATGACGCGGGTGAAATCCTCGGTATCTCCGATGACGAGGACGACGACTTCGATGGTGAGCTAAATCGCATGATCATGGTCGTCGACCAAGCGGGCCGCTGCATCGGTTGCGGAGCCTGCGCCCGCGTGTGCCCGAAGAACTGCCAGACCCATGTTGCGGCTGACAAGCTCGCGGCATGATCCGATGGACAAACCAGGAGAACGGCTGTGCACTTCAGAGTCTTCTGTCGCGTCCTGCTGCTGGTCCTGTGCAACAACGCGCTAGCGGTCTACTTCCTCTCGCTTTCCATCCGCAAAGTAGTGGTCATAACGCTCGTCAGTTGGCTGCTTCTCCAGGTCGCTTATTTCGGAAGCTTGCTGTTTCTGATCTGGCGGTATGGCTGCGCTCAGAAAGGAGCGCAAAGGGCTGAGCACTGCCGGAAAGTTCGCTGCCAGGCGCAAGAGTATCATGAGCGTGATGAATGAAACGTCCGAGATGCCCCTTGGTCAAACGCGTAGCACGTCGCCGCTCGCTCGGGCGGACAATGACAAAACAGAGCTCAGACTCGCGCTACTTTGGACGAGCCATTGACATCGTCACTGAGCGAATGCCGCATTCAGATCGTTCCAACGCGAGGGTGATGCGCTTTCCCGCTCCGTAGACGTCGCTGGTACTCCGGAGTGTGATTGCTTCGGCGTCGCTGGAAATACCAACGGGGCCGATCTGGGACATTGAAGAGCTCAGTCGACCTCAAGCAAGAAAAACGCCCTTAGAGCGCGTGCGCATAACGAGCTTCAGCTCGATTACATAACATTGGAGAGAACATGCTGGATAGGTTCGAACGCTACCCGCTTACCTTTGGGCCTACGCCCATCGAGAAACTTGACCGCCTCAGCAAGAATCTAGGGGGAAAGGTGGAGATCTACGCCAAACGCGAGGACTGCAATTCGGGTCTCGCGTTCGGTGGAAACAAGCTCCGCAAGCTGGAATACATCATCCCGGACGCGATCGCGTCCAAGGCCGATACGCTTGTCTCCGTCGGCGGTGTGCAGTCGAACCATACGCGGATGGTCGCCGCAGTCGCCGCTAAGATCGGCATGAAGTGCCTCCTCGTACAGGAGAGTTGGGTGCCGCATGAGGATGCCGTTTACGACCGCGTCGGCAACATTCTCTTGAGTCGGATCATGGGAGCAGAGGTTTGTCTGGTTGATGAGGGCTTTGACGTCGGCATCCGCCGCAGTTGGGAACAGGCGCTAGACGAGGTGACGCAAAGGGGCGGTAGACCCTATGCGATCCCAGCCGGTGCGTCGGTTCACAAGTATGGCGGTCTCGGCTATGTCGGGTTTGCGGAAGAGGTGCGCGTACAGGAGAAGCAGCTTGGATTTGCCTTTGACTATGTCGTGGTTTGCACCGTTACGGGTTCAACGCAAGCCGGCATGGTGGTTGGGTTCGCCAAAGACGGGCGACAGTGCAACGTGATCGGTATCGATGCCTCGGCTACCCCCGTTGGAACCAAGGCGCAGGTGCAACAAATTGCCCGGCATACCGCAGAGCTTGTCAACCTCGGCACGGAAATCGCTGACGATGACGTGGTGTTGCTCGAAGAGTACGCGTACCCGTGTTATGGCATTCCGTCCGAGGGAACGAAGGATGCCATCCGCCTGTGTGCGCGGCTCGAGGGCATAATTATCGACCCTATCTACGAGGGCAAATCAATGCAAGGTTTGGTTGACCTCACCCAGAAGGGGTTCTTTCCAGACGGGTCGCGAGTCCTCTACGCGCATCTCGGCGGCGCTCCGGCGATCAACGGCTACAGCTACACCTTTCGCGACGGCTAACGCTCGACAGATTTCGATTTTGCCGTACTGCAGAGTAGAAATGATTTCTTTTCTATTGGGTTCTGCCAGATTGCTGCGTTGGGATCTTCTTGGGGAACCGGAGGAGTTGGATTCATCGACTGAGTTAGGGAATATCCACGACAACAGACTGCATCCTCGGATGTGCTTATTGCCCACAGGACAAGTTCGCCGACCGGAAAAAAGAAGTATCTGACTTTGATTCAGCATCTTTGTATTGACGAGTTCAAGCGTTGTCTGGCGCGCGTACCAACCTCTGGCGACATTAGGTTTGCTGGGGCACTCCGAGCCTTGGCTTGGCTCAATCCGGACTGCATCGAAATGGTCGAGCACGCTCACGGCAAAGGTCATGACAACGGATTGTCACGACGCTTCAAAATAGATTGAGCGAAGCCGATGGTTCTCACCAACCCAGCCGCTGACCGCGTTGCCAGCAACGAGCGCCAAGCTTGAACGAAATCAGCACGCGGCCCTTAATCCGGAGACCCCGCCATCGTCTCAGATTGGGCGGCATCCTGCAATAGACCGCTTCTTCTAATTTCCTTGGGCGTGTAGCCGTAGTGCTTCTTGAACGCCAGGCAGAAGTTGGAAGCATGGTCGTAGCCGACTTCGTAGGCGATCATCTTCAGCGGCATCGTGGTGTTGACGAGGAGATCGACAGCCTTTGACAAGCGCACCATAGCCCGGTAATCGGAGGCGTTGATGCCGTATCGATCCGCGAACGCCTTGTTGACGCTCCGGCTCGAGATGTTGAATTCCTCTGCGAGCTTACAGATCGGAAGTTTGCTCTTTAAATCTCCGTCAAATATGGTTTTAAGGCGTTCCATCCGCTCGTCCATACCGAGGGCGGTGCCAGATTTTACAAAACGCGGTGAAAGTAGATTGTCTAAAGTGATGCAAAGCAACTCCTTGGCCTTTGCCGAGACATAATGATGCACAAAATGCTGACCGATGCTGCGAAATATGACTGATCTCGCGACCTTCTCCATTTCCGAACAGATCGGAAGCTCGATCCAGGTAAATCGGCCGGCAGCATCGTGCATCAGGTCCTGCAGGACCGTTAGCTGATCAGAAAATTCGGCCACAACACGTGGCGGATCTTGCGGGTCAAAGCCGAGAGCCAGCGCCGTCTCCGACTGGCTTTCGGCCCATTGACTTATCGCGTCGACGCCTTTGGGGTGGAAGTAGGCGACCAAGGTGGGCTTCTGTAGCTTAAGTGCTTCGCCCCTTGATGGGGAGATGGTACGGCGTCCGTCCAAATGATAGAGGAACACCAAGCGGTCGGTGCCCCGATGGGTCTCGAAGCATTCTTCGCGCATCCTGAAGTGCTTGGTCGTCAGCAGAAAGCTGGGCTCTATCTGGAAACAGTCTTCGTGACCCGCCGCATACCTGGAAGGCGGTATCCAGCGGCGCCCGAATCCAGCCATTTCCGGCGGGGCAAGGACCTCCTCGAATTCCTTCGCCCAAGCGATTTGCTCAAGGGCATTCATACGCTCCCACTCCTCCCAAGTGTAACTGTTTTGTGTAACTGTTTTGTAACAAAAATTAATCGATTTTGCCTCGTTGTCAAATGGGAGTGAGCGCCACGGAGGGCGAGCCCGCCAGCGGGGTGATGCCACGCCTTGCGGCCTCCGTTTCGCTCATCAGCAGCGTGCGGCGGCGCCGTGAGTGATGCCGGACGCATGGGCGGAGCGGAAGCGGCCGTGCAGGTCTTCGACACCGAGACCGAGGTCGAGTGGAAAGGTCGAACGGTCCGGCATAACCGACCAGCGAGCCGCGCTCGACCTCTAAGGCCTGCCAGATCGTCCGGTCGGTCTGCTCGGGATGACGATGCGCCAGCCGTTCAGTTCCTCCAGGCTTTTGACGCGCAGGCGCGGCGTGAAGAAGGACTCGCGCACGAGACCAACTGGTTCTCGACCTGTCCCTTCTCCCACCCGGATGCGGGCGTGCAGGCGACCGGGTGGACCAGATAGTGGCTGCCCACCTGCAGGAAGCGGGGATTGTATTGCCGGTCCTTGCCGACGAAGACCGTCTCTACCGCCTCTTCATGTTGTCGTAGATGCCGCGCGTGCAGGTGCCGCGGAAGAAGGCGAAGGCCTTGTCGTGCGCGTCGAACAGCGTCCGGCTGTGGCAGAAACGGAGATGGGCGACCTTCACCGTCACAGTGACACCGTTGATCAAGACGATCTCGTGGCTCCAGTCGAACTGGTAGGCCTCGCCCGGCGCGTAGTAGAGCGGACCGTACCCTCCGCTGTAACCGCGCCGAATTCAAATGTCAGGTGGCGCGGGAATTCCTCGCCGACGAAACGCTGCATGCTCTGGCAAAACGCCACGACGCGTCGCGCAACCGTATCCGCACCTGGATTCAGAAGGACGAGCAAGGCGCATTTGACGACGATGCGCAGGCCGCCGACCTCATCCAGGAATACGAGGGCCGGATCGCGGCGCTGGAGCGGCTGGTCGGCAAGCAGGCGCTGGAGTTGGAGTTGGAGTTCCTAAAGGGGCTCTAAAAAGCATACCACTGCCGAAAAACGGGACTACATCCGTCATCACCGGCCCCGCGGCATCCGTCGCGGAAGGATGCCGGCTGGTGGGAATCGCGCGCTCCACTTGTTATGACCACCCAGAAAGGCCGCCGACGACACTGCGGTCGTCGAAGCGATGTTCGCGATCTGAGACGAGTTCGAGTTCTACGGCTATAAACCGCGACCAGATATCAAGGATGATAGCGACGCAGATGAACCGGGCCGGCAAGGCGACATAGGTGATGTCCTTGGCCAGGTTCGGGAAGATCGGGCCGTCGTGGTCACTGTCGGTGGTGGCAATGAACCGCCGCCTTGATCGTCGGCTAGGCCATCGGTCGGTCGATCGACGCCCGGCTGACGGTTGCAGCCTTAAAGGCGGCCATTGACCGGAGAAAGCCGCCGCCGGGCATGGTCCACCATTCGG